>CAZSDE010000061.1:0-12081 GCA_964605435.1 uncultured Akkermansia sp. | reverse complement strand
TGTCCTCTTCTGTTCTGTTCCGATCCTCTGCTGCCGTGCTGGTTCTGCTGGCGGCGGTTCCTGTTTCTGCGCAGGCTCCTGCGGCTGCGGCACCCGCGGCTGCGGCACCGGTGGCCGGCGAATCCCATCCGGCCACGGCTGTGGTGCGCGAGTATCTGAATTTCGTGCTGCAGCGGGAATGGGGAAAGAGCGCCGATCTCGTCGAGCCCAAGTCACTCGAATCGCTGCAGAAGGATTACATGGAGAGGATCAAGAGGGCGCAGACCATGGACGAGGAGGAAATGATGTTCCGGCGCGTGGGGAAATCGACCCTCGAAGATCTCGTGGCGATGGCCCCGAAGGATTTTTACATTGCCTATCACAAGGGCCTGCAGGAACGCATGCAGATTGACGAAGCTTCGCTCGAGCGGGTCAAGAAGAGTCTCCAGCTGAAGGTGCTAAGCGTGGCCGAGGAAGGCGACTCGCGGGTGCATGTGCTTGTGCGGACGAAGCATGCCAATGACAAGATTCAGGTCGAGAATCTCGAATTGATTTCGCTCCTGAAGACGTCCGCTGGAAAGTGGCTGGTCGGGCTAAACGAACAGATGCCGAAGGTGACCGGTCTTGATGGCAAGCCACTGAGTGGTCCGGGTGCGGCGGGCGCAGCCCCTGCGGCGGCACCGGCTAAGCCGACAGCAGCACCAGTGAAACCGGCGGCGGCCCCTGCCAAGCCGGCCGTGAAGCCGAAAGGGCGCTGAGTTACGGGGCAAGGAAAGATTCTGAGCGCATGAAAACGGTACGGATTGGGATCATTGGCGGCGGTCTGATGGGCCGGGAGATGGCGAGTGCCTTTGCGCGCTGGTGTGCGCTCCGGGACATGCCGGTGCGGCCGCAGCTGACGGCGGTGGCGGATGTCAATGCAGCGGTGCTGGGTTGGTTCCGGGAGCTGCCTGGCGTGGTGCTGACGACGACCGACTATCATGAACTGCTGGCGTCGCCGGAGGTTGATGTGGTCTACGTGGCGGTGCCGCATCACCTGCACCTTGCGGTGTACCGGGATGTGCTCGCGGCCGGCAAGGACCTCTTTGCGGAGAAGCCGTTCGGGATTGATCTGGCGGCGGCGGAAGCCATTGTGGCGGCGGCGCGGGAATCCGGCTGCTTTGTGCGCTGCAGTTCCGAGTTTCCTTATTTTCCGGGGGCGCAGCGGGTGGTCCGGGCGGTGCGGACGGGAGGACTTGGCCGCATTCTGGAGATCCGCAGCGGGTTTCATCATGCGAGCGATCTTGATCCGACGAAGGCGGCCAACTGGAAGCGTCTGAGCAGCATCTGCGGGGAGATCGGGGTGCTGGGGGATCTTGGGATGCACACCCTGCATGTGCCGCTGCGGCTCGGCTGGCGTCCGAAATCAGTTTATGCGCAGCTGCAGAAGGGATACCCGGAGCGTCCGGATGGCAAAGGCGGCATGGCGGTCTGCGACACGTGGGACAATGCGATGCTGCACACGTGGGTGGAGGTGGACGGGACGGAGGTTCCCATGCGGCTTGAGATGAAGCGGATGGCACCTGGCGCGACCAACAGCTGGTTCCTTGAGGTGCTCGGAACCGAGGGTGGGGTGGCGTATTCCACGGCTGAGCCGAAGACATTGCGGACCTTCCGCCGCCGCGGGGGCGAACAGGTGTGGGAGGTGGTGTCGCTTGGATTTGACATGGCATTTCCGGCGATTACGGGCGGGATTTTCGAGCCTGGATTTCCGGACATCATGCAGCAGATGTGGGCGGCCTATCTGCTCGAGCGCGAGGGTCAGCTGGGTGACCGCTTCGGCTGTGTCACGCCGGAGGAAGCGCTGGATTCGCATCGGATCTTTGCGGCCGCCCTTGCGGCGCAGAAAGAAGGCCGTGTGGCCGAGGTTGGCTGAATCCCGGGAGCGTATGAGGGCACGGATTGTCAAGGAGTTCACCTTCGAAGCGGCGCAGACGCTGCCGACGCTGCCGGAGGGCCACAAGTGCCGGATGATGCACGGGCACAGTTTCCGGCTCGAGATATCGGTGGAGGGGGAAGTGGATCCGGCGATCGGCTGGGTGTACGATCACGCGAGGATTTCGCGGGCGATGGCTCCTCTGCTGGCGCAGCTGGATCACAGTTATGTGAATGACATTCCGGGTCTGGAGGTGCCGACGATCGAGAACATGTGTGCGTGGCTCTGGCGGAAGCTGGAGGGTGATTTACCGGGCCTTTGCGAGATTGTGCTGCATGAGACACCGACGGCGCGCTGTGTGTTCCGCGGGGAATTCTGAGAAGACCCGGGTCTAGCGTGGCGGGGCCGCTGGTTTCTCCGGAGAAGGCTTGGCACCGGCGGCTGTGTCGCGCCAGTTCCATGCGGTGAGCTGGAAGGGATCCGGCCGGCGCCATGGCTGCCACCAGACGGTGGCGTCGGCTTCGCGTTCGGTGCCGTTGCTGCGGACGCGGAGGTGGAGCTGGTAATTGATGCCGGCGACGACCTGCTCGCGGGCGGCGACGATGGCTTTGAGCTGGATTTCCGGGGTCTTGTCCGTGCTGTCTGGTTTCGCTGCGGCGGCGGCTTTTACGGCGAAGGCGGCGGCGGCCTTGACTTCGCTGCTCTTCGGGTCGGTGTCGGAGAAGCCCCCGGGGAGTGGGGGCACGGCGACTGCGCAGACGGCGAGGGTGACGGCGAGGAGCAGTGGTTTCATGGCATGCGGTCAGAGAAGTTCGGGAGATTCCATGAGCTGGGCGACGCGGTGGAGGAGTCGGCCCGCGCCACCGCCATCGAGGACGCGGTGATCGAAGCTGAGGGTTAGTTCGGCCCTGGTGCGTGGGAGGAACGACTGGCTGTGATCGTCCCAGACGGGCTGGCGGACACCGGCTCCGAGGCCGAGGACGAGATTCTGTTCCGGGAGAGGAATGGGAGTGGCCCAGAGGATTCCGAAGGTGCCGAAATTGGTGATGGTGGCGATCCCGAGGCCGCGGGCTTCCGGTGGCAGGCGGCGGTCGCGTGCGGCGGCGACGAGCTGGCCGTAGGAAGAGGCCAGTTCCGAGAGCGACTTCCGGTCGACGTCGCGGATGATGGGGACGAGGACACCGTCGGGTACTTCGACGGCGAAGCCGAGGTCGATGGCTTTGGGGTGAACGATGCGTTTGCCCACGAGGCGTCCGGCGGCTGCGGTGTTCTCCGCGAGGGCGAGCGAGAGGGCGCGCATGGCGTAGAGGGCGGGACCGGGCCGGGGTTCCGGCTGACGCCGTCTGTGATCGAGGAGGGGGTCGAGGGTGACGGCGATGCCGACCGTGGCGAGGGGCCGGGCCCATGAGCGGCGCATGGAATCCGCCACGGCGATGCGCATCGGGCTGGCGGGCGTCATGCGGTGCTCTTCGAGTTGCTGCATGAAGGCTTCGAAGTCCTCGACGGTGACGCGTCCGCCTGCGCCGCTGCCGGCGACCGAGGCGAGGTCGGCGGCATTGATGCCGAGTTCCTGCATGCGGCCGCGGAGTCGGGGTGAGATATAGGTGGCTCCCGAGGCATTGGCCGGGACGGGGAGACCCGAGAGGGTGGGCTGGACTTCCTGCGGTCGGCCCTCGTGGATTTCCGCGGTTTGATCCGTCTGGAAGTGGAGATTGGCGGGGACGTCCGGGGATTCGCTGCCGGGGGCTGGCGCCAGGGGGGCGAGGCCGGCACGGGCCGCTTCTTCCTCGGTGACTTCGAGCGATCCGATGATGGCTCCGACGGGGTAGCTGACACCGACGGAGCCGAGGATTTCGGCGACGGTGCCGCTGCACGGGATGGTGACGCTCATGGTGGCCTTCTGGGTTTCGACCTCCATGATTTCCTGATCGGCGTGGACGTTGGCTCCGGCGGTGATGCCGATGCGGACGATGGTGGCCTCGGCGATGGATTCGCCCAGCTGCGGCATGAGGATGGGAATGCGCATGGGGGGTGGCGTTGGCGGGAAATCAGAGAGCGAGGAGATCGCGCAGGGCGGCGGCGATGGTCGCGGCGGTGGGCCGGTGATGAGCCCAGAGGTTGGGGTGATAGGGAATGGGGGTGTCGCGGGAATTGAGGCGCCGGGGGGGCGCGTCGAGCAGGTGGAATCCGTCGGCGACGACCCGGCTGATGACTTCTGCGGCGACGCCGCCCCACGGAAAGCTTTCGGCTACGGCGAGGAGGCGCCCGGTGCGGGCGACCGATGCGAGCACGGTATCGGTGTCGAGGGGTTTGACGCTGCGGAGGTCGACGATTTCGATTTCCCAGCCATCGCGGAGGAGGTCATCGGCGGCGCGCAGGGACTCGTGGAGCATGGCGCTGCAGGTGACGACGGTGGCGTGGCGGCCGCTGCGGGCGATGCGGGCTTTGCCGATGGGCAGGCACTCGGTGGGGAGTGCGTCTGCCTTGAGGTGGTAGTACAGGAATTTGTGTTCGCAGAAGATGACGGGGTCGTCGAGCGCGACCGCGTCGAGGAGCATGGTGTAGGCATCGCCGACGGTGGCGGGGGTAAGGACGATGAGCCCCGGGTAGTGGGCATAGAGGCTTTCCATGCTCTGGCTGTGGAATGGTCCGCTGCCGGGGGTTCCTCCGCTGGGCAGGCGGATGACGAGCGGGCAGGGAGTGCCGGTGCGCCAGAAGTGGGTGGCCGCCTGATTGATGATCTGATTGAAGCCGATGCTGGAGAAGTCGGCGAACTGCATTTCGACGATGGGTCGCATGCCGCTGATGGCCGCACCGACGGCCATGCCGACCATGGCGTCTTCGCTGATGGGGCTGTCGAGCACGCGTCCGGGGAAGTCGCGGGCGAGGTTTTTCGTCGCTTTGAAGGCACCTCCGAAGGCGGCGATATCCTGGCCGTAGAGGAAGACGGCAGGGTTTTCGCGGAGGGCCCGCGCCTGGGCCTCCCGGATGGCTTCGAGGTAGGAAATGCTCACGGGCTGAGCCATCGGTCCGCGGAGGGGGGGGCTTCAAGCCGGAAAAGCGGCTCAGCTGAGCGAAACGGGATCGACATCGAGGATGACGGATACGTCCTGGGGGATGGAGGTGGCCTTGAGGATGGGCTGGAGGTACTGGGTGATGGTGCTGGTGCGCGGGGCGCGCAGGAGGATCTGGAAGCGGTAGTGGTCGTGGGATTTCTCGAGCGGGCTGGGAGCCGGGTCGCTCATGGTGAGGGTGGGAGGAGGGGATTCGGCAAGCCGGCGGTGAATGGTTTCGAGGGTGAATTCCGCGAGCCGCTGATTGGGGGACTTGCAGGTGAGGAGGGCGGCGTGCGTGAAGGGAGGGTAGTGGAAGACCTTGCGCATTTCGAGTTCCTGCTCGCTGAAGCCCGGGAAGTCGTGATGGCGGGCGTGCTGGATGGCGGGGAGGTGAGGACTGTAGGTCTGGACGATGACTTCGCCGCGGAGGGATCCTCGTCCGGCGCGACCGGCGACCTGCGTGAGGAGGGCGAAGGTGCGTTCCGAGGCGCGGAAGTCCGGGGTATGCAGGGTCAGGTCGGCATTGAGGACACCGACGAGCGTGACATTGGGAAAGTGGAGGCCCTTGGCGATCATCTGGGTGCCTACGAGGATGTCGATCTGGCCGGTTTTGAACTGGAGCAGGGTATCGCGGAGGGTGTGTTTCTGCTGCATGGCGTCCGTATCGACGCGGGCGGTGCGGGCTTTGGGGAAGAGGGAGGCGAGGGTGTGGTGGACGCGTTCCGTTCCGTATCCTGCGAAGAGGATGCCGGGGTCTGCGCATTCCGGGCATTTGCGCGGCGGGAGTTTCTGGAAGCCGCAGACGTGGCAGATGAGGCGTTCGCTTTCCTGATGGAGCGTCATGGGAACCGAGCAGTGGGTGCAGCGGACGACGTGGCCGCAGGCGAGGCACTGGACACTGGCCGCAAAGCCGCGGCGGTTGATGAAGAGGATGGATTGTTCGGCGCGCTGGAGGCGCTGGTCGAGGGCGATGCGGAGCCGTTCACTGATGATGGGAGGAGCCCCTTTGGCGGCCCGGCGCTTTTCGTGGCGCATGTCGATGATGCGGACGAGCGGGAGGCCGGCGCTGTCGGCCCGTTCGGTCATGCTGAGAAGCTGGTATTTGCCGCGGAGGGCATTGTGCCATGATTCGAGAGATGGGGTGGCGGAGCCGAGGACGATGGCGCAGGGCGTCTGGGCGGCGCGCACGACGGCGGTGTCGCGGGCCTGGTAGCGCGGGGGGCTTTCCTGCTTGTAGGAATTCTCGTGTTCCTCGTCGACGATGATGAGGCCGGTATCGGTGAGGGGAGCGAAGACGGCGCTGCGGGCACCGATGACGATGCGGGCGCGGCCTTTCTGGATCTTCTGCCATTCGTCGAAGCGTTCTCCCTGGCTGAGGTGACTGTGGAGGACCGCGATCTGGCTGGTGGCCGAGGCGAAGCGGGATTTGAAGCGTTCGACGGTCTGGGGGGTCAGGGAGATTTCCGGAACGAGTATGAGGACGGAGCGTCCCTCATCGAGAACGGCCTGGGCGGCCTGGAGGTAGACTTCGGTTTTGCCGCTGCCGGTGACGCCGTGGAGGAGGAGGGGTTTGGCTTTCCCGGGGTTGGCGGTGGCTGCGAGAATGGCGGTGAGGGCTGCCTGCTGGGCCTCGTTGAGCGGGAGTGGTTCCGTGGCGATGAAGGTATCGTTTCCGTGAGGGTCGCGGCTGACTTCCTCGTCGACGAGCGAGATCCATCCGGAATCCGCGAGCGATTTGAGGGAAGCGGCCGGGAAGGTGGCTGCGGGCAGAGGGTCTGCGGCCGCGGCGAGGGCTGCGAGGATTTCCGCCTGACGGGGGGCGCGGCGCTGGAGATTGGCGAGTGCGGTGGCGTCGGGACTGCGGACAAGCTGGGCCACGCGCCGGGTTTTGGCCTGGTGGCGGTCGCCCCGGACCGAGGTGGGCAGCATGGCGCGGACCACGGTTTCGAGGGGGGCGCAGTAGTACTCCGAGACCCAGCGGGCGAGGCGCAGCAGGGACGGCGGCAGGACCGGGCGTTCCTCGATGGTGGAGAGCAGCGGCTTCAGTTTCCGTCCGGGCTCGGGGGCGGATGGGTGGATGGCGAGAACAGTGCCGGGCTGACGGCGCTGCTGCAGCGGGCAGACCACGCGGCTGCCGGGGGAGACCGAGCTGCGGAAGCTTTCCGGAATGAGGTAATCGAACTGGAGGTCACCGGGGCCGTCGAGCAGGACCGTGGCTACGGGACCGGAGCCGGCGGAGTCGTCCGGGGCCGGTTCGGGTGGAGGGAGCAGGAAGTCGTGGCTGGCCGGTGGCATCCGTGGAGGTTCACGATAGGCGGATGGCTGGGAAGTCCAGGCCGCTTGCCGCGAGGCGCGAGGCTGAGAGAATGCAACAAAAACGGCACAGGAAGAAGGGCGACAGCGGCGGTCTCCGGGCGCACATTCTCCCTGTCGCTGGTGCTTCAGCACTGGCGGCACGGGATCCTCTGAAACGCAATCAGAGGGTGCTGCGCAAACAACAAAAAAGGGGAGAAGGGCGGTGCCGTAAGGTGCCGCCCTTCGATTTTTGGGGGGCAGGTGCCGTTTGAAGAAATGGGTGGAGCCGTGGTTTGCAGTGTCTGGAAGATGGGCAGCGCGGCCGAAGTTTCAGGCCAGCCTGAGGATGGAGCGGGCGAGGTTGAGGTAGATGAGGAGGCCGGTGGCGTCGACGATGGTGGTGATGGCTGGGCTGGCGATGACGGCGGGGTCAAGCCGCAGGGCTTTGGCACCCATGGGGAGGATGGCTCCGATGAGGGTGGAGGCGGAGATCTGGATGAGGAGGGCGAGGCCGACCGTGGCGGCGAATTTTCCGAGAGAATCCTCGGCGATATTCATGAACGACGGGCGGAGCCAGTAGATCTGGGCGACCATGCAGAGAGAGAGGATGGTGCCGATGATGAGGCCGACGCGCAGTTCCTTCCATGCGACGCGGAGGACTTCGCCGGGAGTCAGTTCGCCCAGGGACATGGCGCGGATGACCATGGTGGCGGCCTGTCCGCCGGTGTTCCCGCCGGCCGCGACGATCATGGGCATATAGATGGTGAGGGCGAAGACGGTGCTCAGCTGATTCTGATAGGAATAGATGACACTGCCCGAGACGAGGCCGAGGAAGGCGAGGGAAACGATCCAGCCGAAGCGGCGCTGCACCTGGCGGAGGACCGGGGTATTGAGGTAGACCTCCTCGGCGGCATCGCCGGTTATGCCCGACTGACGTTCAAGGTCTTCGGTGCTTTCTTCCTCCTGGATCTCGAGGGCGTCGTCGTGTGTGATGACGCCGAGAATGCGTCCGTCGTCGTCGACCACCGGCAGGGCCAGCATGTCGTATTTGACCATGACGCGGAGGGCTTTTTCCTGGTCGGCGGTGGCAAGCACGGCGCGGGTGTCGCCGTCGTTGAGATCGGCGATGAGGGTATCGGGGTCGGCGAAGGTCAGGTCGCGCAGCCGGACTTTTCCGAGGATGAGGCCATCGTGGTCCGTAACGTAGATGCGGGCGAGCATTTCGGCTTCGTCCTGGATGTTGCGGAGGGTGGCGATGGCCTTGCGGACGGTGAACGATTCCTCGACCGTGGCAAAGGCCGTGGTCATGCGGCCGCCGGCGGTGTCTTCCGGGAACTTGAGGAGTTCGCGGGCTGCCTTGCGGCGGTTTTCGGAAAGCAGGTGGAAGGCGTGGCCGCGGAAGGGGCCGGGCATTTCCTGGAGCAGGTCGACGAGGACGTCGTCCGAGAGGTCGTCGAGGGTGAAGGTCAGTTCCCGGTCCGGCATGGCTGCGAGGATGGCGACGGCGTCGGATCCGGGCAGTTGGGGCAGGAAAGCTGGGATGATGTCGGCAGGGAGCTGGCTGACGAGCTGGGCCCGGAGGTCTTCCGGGAGGGATTCGTAGGCGGAGGCGAGGTCGGCGGGGTGTGTGTCCTCGAGGAGGGTGGGCAGGAGGTCCCAGTGGCCGCTGGTGATGGCTTCGGTGAGGCGGCTGGCGGCCTCGCTTTCTCCGGTCTCCTCGTCATCCATGGGGCCGGATAGACGGCGCGGCAGACGGGTGCAAGTTGGAAACCCGGAAGAGCCTGCAGGGATGCTGAAATCAGTTCTGCGGGCCGTGCCGGTACTGCTGCCAGCCTTTGTGGATGTAGACCATGCCCGACGCGAAGGTGATGGCTGCGGCAGGCATCATGACGGCCCACCATGGCGGCCATGGGAGCTGGAGCATGACCCAGCCGAGGGCGAGGAGCTGCAGGACGGTGGCCAGTTTCCCGGTCCAGTGGGGCACGATCTGCACGCGCCCGTGGCGCCGGGCGATGGCCCATGCCGCGAGGGAAGAGAGGACATCGCGGAGGATGACGACGGTGGCAAACCACCATGGGATCCAGTGCTGGGCCGACCACGGGTGGAGGTTGAGGACGATGAGGGCCGTCAGCATGAGGCATTTGTCCGCGAGGGGGTCGAGGATCCGGCCGAGCCGGGAATGCTGCTGGAAGCGGCGGGCGATCCAGCCGTCGAGGGCATCGCTCAGTCCGGCGGCGAGGAAGACCCCCATGGCGGCGAGGCGGTGCGATTCCTCCGGCGACCCTGCTGCGACCGAATGGCCGTAGGAAACCGCGAGCCACGCGTAGAGCGGGATCATGAAGATGCGGAAGACCGTGATTCTGGTGGCGAGGGTCATGTGGCGGCGGGGCGTTCCATGGTGGAACCGGGGATGGGTGTTGTCAGGGGCGAAAGCGTGCGGGGAAGAGCTGCAAGCTGAGGCTTGCAGGTGCCGCGGGAAGGGCCATGGTCGAGCCCACAGAACCATACGCTGCCATGTCCCGAACGTCCCTTGATTCCGCCGAAGTGAAAACCATGCTGCTCGCCGTTGCTGATGCGGTGATTGCGGCCGAGCCGGCCCTCAGCGAAGCCGACCGCAACCTTGGCGACGGGG
Organism: uncultured Akkermansia sp.; assembly: GCA_964605435.1. Classification (GTDB taxonomy): domain Bacteria; phylum Verrucomicrobiota; class Verrucomicrobiia; order Verrucomicrobiales; family V1-33; genus V1-33. Next base: position 2,204 of record CAZSDE010000061.1, on the reverse strand, counting down.
ATCATGGGCTGGGAATGCAGCGCGGGTTTCAGGCGGTGCAGGCGAAGCTGGCGTCCATGGACGCGGCTGAGGGGATCGATAAGCTTCTCAGTGCCACCGGGATGGCCATGATGTCGTCAATGGGTGGGGCGAGTGGCGCGATTTTCGGGACCTTGTTCCGGGACGGGGGCAAGGCGCTGGCTGGGCGGACGGAATTCGATGGTGCGGCGCTGGCGGCCTTTCTGCGGGCGGCGTGCGATGGGGTGATGGCGCGGGGGAAGGCGAAGCCGGGTGACAAGACCATGGTGGATGCGCTGCACCCGGCTGCCGAGAAGGCGGGAGAGGTGGCGGGGTTCGGCATCGGCGAGGCGCTTGCGGCGGTGGCTGGTGCGGCGGAAGCGGGCCGCGATCTGAGCAGTGGGATGGTGGCAACGCTGGGCCGGGCGCGCACGCTGGGCGAGGCTTCCGTTGGTCATCCGGACGCGGGGGCCTGTTCGGTGGCGGTGATTTTCCGTGCCATGAGTGACTTTGCGGCATCGTGAGGCCTTGTGTGGCATTTGTGAGATCGTGCGGGCCGTTGCTTCTGGCGGTGGCAGTCGCGGGACTGCCGGGGACTTTGCGGGCGGGTGACTGGCCGCAGTTTCTGGGTCCGGGCCGCGATGGGCGTGCGTCCGGGAACACGCCGCTGATCCGGGCGTTTGCGGATGGGGAAGCGAAGATCCTGTGGCAGCGGAAGTGCGGATCCGGATTTGCCGGGCCGGTGATTTCCGGTGGGCGGGTTTATCTTTTTCACCGGGAGGCTGGGGATTCCGTGCTGGAGTCGATGGATGTCGCGACGGGGAAGACGCGGTGGCGGCGGTCGTGGCCTTGTGCCTACCGGGATGATTTTGGGTTCGATGACGGTCCGCGGTCGGCTCCGGCGGTTTCGGGCGGGCGGATTTTCTGTTATGGGGCGGACGGGTTGCTGACGGCGGTGGATGCGGAGGGTGGGTCGGTGCGGTGGCAGCGGGACATGGCGAAGGAGGTTGGTTCGCCGAAGGGTTTTTTCGGTCGCAGCAGTGCTCCGCTGGTCGTCGGGGGCGTGGTGGTACTGAGTCCTGGTGGGGAGGGGGCGGCGGCGGCGGGATTTGCCGTGGAGACGGGCGAACTCAAGTGGAAGGCGCTTGGTGATGAGGCGGGTTATGCTTCGCCGGTGGTGGTGGACGCGGGTGGGGAGAAGCAGGTGGCCTTTTTCACTCGCGAGGGCGTGGCGCTGGTCGATCCGGGAACGGGCAAGGCGGGGCCGCTGCAGCGTTTCCGTTCCGGGATGGAGGCATCGGTCAATGCGGCCAGTCCGGTGGTGGTTGGGCCGGGGCGCTTCTTTACTTCCGCGTGTTATGGGACGGGCGCGGCGGTGTGGGCAGCCGGGGCGGGCGGACGGCTGCAGTCAGTCTGGCGGAAGGAAGACGTGCTGGACTGTCATTATGCGACGCCGGTGCTGTGCGGGGACGTGCTCATCGGGTTTCACGGGCGGCAGGAAGAAGGTCAGGAACTGCGGGCGGTGACGGCGGCCGATGGGGTTGTGCGCTGGTCCGTGCCGATGGCACCGGGGCATGTGATGGCGGCCGGGGATCAGCTCATCATTCTGACGGAGAAGGGCGAGCTGGTGCTGGCCGGGGCGCGCGATGACCGTGCTCCCGGACTGGTGGAGCGGGTCTCCATTCTGCGGGGAGGTCACCGGGCACCGCCGGCGCTGGCCGATGGCCTGCTGGTGGCGCGTGATGGCGGGCGGCTCGTGTGTGTCGACCTGCGGGCGGAGTCAGGGCGGTGAGTTGTCCGGCTGGCGGTTCCGTCGTTCGTGTTCGTAGAGCCGGCTGTGCCGCACAAAGGTCTGGTAGGCTGTGCTCCATGCGATCCAGAGACCGGGGAAGCCATCAAGGAAGCCGCGGCGGAGGAAGTAGGCGCGGAAGAACCGCCATGCCGGCCTTGTGAGGGTGGCGGCGAGGGACCAGCGTTTGCCGGCGGCCAGCTGGCGCTGGAGGTATTCGTGCGAGAAGACATTGATCTTTTCGACGTAGCGGGCCATTTCCGGGAAAGAGAAATGATGGAGGTCGCCCCGGCAGGACAGAATGGGTCCGGGGACTTCGAGGAAGTCGTGTTCCGGGCTGCCGGCCCAGTGTGCGCCTGCGCGTTTGGCGAGACGGAGTTTGCGGTCCGGGTACCAGTCTCCGTGGGTGATCCAGCGG
>CAZSDE010000060.1:5962-12089 GCA_964605435.1 uncultured Akkermansia sp. | reverse complement strand
CCAGCGGAGCAAACCGGTAGAAGCGGATCGTCCGGTCCACCACCACCATGTCGTCAGGCCCCGGAACCACTCCCCCGACCCAGCTGAGGGGATCGTTGAGCGGCGTGACATTATCCGCCTTGATGATGTCGATGGCCCCGGCAGGCTGAAAGGCACAGACCGATGCGGCGATCAGAGTTTTCTTCATGAATTGCGGTCCTAACTGATATCCGCGGGTGGTGCCAGCCGGAAATCCTGACAATTCCCATGCGGAGGCAGCGGTTATTTCCGCAGCCAGATCGTCTTGCCGTCCTTGATGGTTTCCATGACCCGGATGTCGCGGATGGCCATGGGATCGACCTTGAGGGGATTGCGTTCGAGTACGACAAGGTCGGCGCGCCTGCCATTTTCGAGCGTGCCCTTGGTATCGTCCTCGAAGTACTGCCATGCGGCCCATGCGGTCACCGCTTTGAGGGCGATGAAGGGAGAAACCCGTTCGGCTGAACCGATCACGGCGCCGCTGCGGCTGACGCGGTTCACAGCCGACCAGACGAGCCGCATCATGTCCGGCGGAACGACGGGAGAATCGTTGTGATTCGAGTACTTGAGCCCGATGGCATGGGCGCGGGCGAGCGGGCTGATGCGGTGTGCGCGGTCGCGTCCGAAGCTCTGCACATGCCAGTCGCCCCAGAAGAAAGTGTGGGCCGAGAAGAAGCTGGGCATGACGCCGAGTTCCTTCATGCGGTCGAGCTGATCGTAGCGGGCGAGCTGGGCATGGATGGCCACGGGGCGCAGGTCCTTGTTTCCGTGATTGCCGCGGGCGGCGGCCACCGCGGTGAGGAGCTGATCGACGGCGGCATCGCCATTGGTGTGGGCAATGACCTGGATGCCGTGGCGGTACGCGGCGTCGAGCCATGCGCTGACTTCCTCCTGCTCGAGGGTGGGATAGGCACGGTAGCTGTCCTTCTGACCGGGCGGCGGGGCATGATACGGCTGCGTCATGAAGGCTGTTTTCCCCTGCGGTGAACCATCGAGCGTGATCTTGATGCCGCCGATCTTGTGATGATGGCCGTAGGTGCCCACCTTGAGCTTCCCGCGGGAACTGGCATCGATGGCGGGCGGGGTGGCAGCCGGGCGGTCTGACTCGTAGGCCCGGCCGGCATTGGAGAGCTGGGACCCGGGCGGGTAGATATCGAAAGAGGCAGCGCGCGCATCGAAATCGCCGACTTTGCCCAGCAGTTTCCACATCGGGTAGGAAATCACATCGAGGATGAGACGGCCGGTGCGGTCGGCTTCCCGGAGCATGGCCAGGGAGGACGGATTGCTGAGGCCATCCTGAGCGGTGGTCAGACCGAAGCTGGCCCACCATGCCTGGATTTCGTCGAAGAGGCGGAGCTGTTCCGGCAGGGCCAGGCTCGGCAGACGTGCCATGAATGGATAGCCGGCGGTTTCCTCGAGGACGCCATTGGGTTCCCGGCTCCCCTGTTCCCGCTGGATGAGACCGCCGTCCGGATCCGGGGTTTCCGCAGTGATGCCGACCATGGCCAGTGCCGGAGAATTGGCGACTACGAGGTGACCGGACGCGTGCACGATCAGAATCGGGACGTTCGTGCTGACCTTGTCTAGGTCGTGGCGGTTGGGATGGCGTTTCTCCTCGAGCAGGCTGTCATCGTACCCGCTGATGACGACCAGCTGATCGCCGGGAGGAGCCGATCTGGCAAGGTGGACCGACAGCTTCTTCTGGATATCGGAAATGGTGCGGGTGTCGCCGACCGGGGGCGGACTGAGGTCGGGTTTACCCCATGACATCACGTAATCGGCAATGTGTCCGTGGCCGTCGATGAAACCCGGGAGGAGGGCGCGGCCACCGAGCTGGATGGTTTCCGGCGACGTTCCCGCGATCTGGCGGGCTTCACTGAGGTCACCGGCGTGAATGATGCGGCCGTTCTCGACTGCGAGCGCCTCGACGTATTCCGGGGCATCACCACGCATGGTGAGGATGTCGCCTCCCGTGTAGATGCGGATGCTGCGCGGTGCGGTGGCAGCGGGCGGAGACTGGGCCGCCTCCGGAGATCGGGCGGAAAGCAGAAACGCGGCGGATCCGGCCGCAAGGGCAGCGGCGGCGGGCAGCAGATGGCGGAGATTCATGATCTGGCGGCACTTGTTCAGAAACCGTACTGGAGGCTGAGCATGGTCGACCATCCTTCATTGGTGCGGTCGGCTCCATGCCAACCAAGGTATTCCGTGCGCCTCCACGTCTGCTCAAGGCCGATCGTGAAGGCTGGCGTGATGCTGGAGAACAGGTTGAGATAGGCGGTCTGGTTGCGGGCTACCTGTCCGGCGAAGAGGTCGGCGCGGTCCGGTTGGTCGATGCCGTAGCCGGCATTCATGCGGAGCGTGGGAGTGAAGGCGAGCGTGGCTTCCAGCCAGCCGCCGTGGCTGGCAATCGCCTGCCGGCTGGCGGGATTGACCGTCTGGAGGGCGGTGCCGAGGTAATTGCCGAGGGCTTCGCCGGCATAGAACTCCCCGTGAATGCCGAAGCGGCGGCCGAGGCGGGCTCCGGCTTCAAGCGCAGCTCCCCACGGACGGATGACATCGGGCGGCGGCCATGGCGGAGCCGTTCCCGTAAACTTGCGGAACTCGCCGTAGACACCAGAGATACCGACTTCCAGAGCTGGCCGGGCCAGCAGAGCATCGCCATCAGGCTGTCCAAGGCGGAGTTGCGCCTTGGCTTCAAGGTTGGGCATGCCGTTGTCCTCGGCTCTGTCCGTGAAATCGTCGGAGACGCTGGTCGAAATCGGCTCGCTCAGAGCAGCGCCGATGCTGAATCCATGGTCCCTGCCGAATTCGCCGCGGTATTCGGCGCGGAGTTGCGTGCGCAGGCTGTTGCCCGGGTTGCCGGAGGCCCCGAGGATGCCGAATCCATCGACCATTTCCGGCTGGCGCTCGCTGAAGAGGTCGAAGCGGCGGCCGAAGGACAGATTCCAGTGCCCATCATCGAGCCATGCGTAGGCAAGCCCCGGAGTGAAGCCGTACTGGTCATCGAGCAGCTGGCCATTGTAGAATTGGAAAAGCATGGTCGCCCCGGTCTGCATGCCGTGGAACTCCGGGCCCTCGACCCCTGCGCGCAGGGTGCTGTATTGCGCGGTGTAATCGAAGACACTCTCCGTTCCCGTGGCATCCGGCGGCGCGAGCATGAACACCGCCCCGGCACTGCCCACCGGACGCTTTTCACTGTGCATGGCGACAGCCCGGACCGATCCCCCCAGCGTGAGCCGGAAGGCAGGACGGGACGTTTTTACAAGCCCTCCGGACGGAGGCACGGACGCAGGACGAGCAGCAGGCGGCTCCACGGGCTGCTTCGAAGGAGGCGAATCCGAGGGAGCCCCGGAGGTCGCGGAAGAGGGCACTTCGCGTGAGGGCTCCGGGGATGACTGATCCGCGCTGCGCAACCGCTCGACTTCCGCGGCCAGTTCATCGTTGCGCTCCACCTGCTGCATCAGGAGTTGCCGCAGCGAGGCCATTTCCCGTTCAAGGGCCGCGAGGCGGGCGGCCTCCGAATCCGCAGCATGAGCCGGGCGTGAGGCCGAAAGGGCAACCGCCGCCGCAACAGGCCAGACGGCGACAGGAACGATACCGCAGGGCTTCATGATGCCGGCCCTCATTTCGGCGTCATGCCCGCGGCGATCGCGAGGCGGCCGAGGACTGCTGCATTGACCATGTCCAGCGGGCGTGGAAAGCGGACCGGCTGGAGGCTGCAGACGCACAGTCCGGTGCCAGGGCCCTGCGGCAGCGCGCCGGTGGTGGCTGACTTCTGATAGACGGTGCGTCCTTCCTTGATGGTTTCTTCCACTGCGATGTCCTTGATGCTGGTCGGCTCTACCTTGAGCGGATTGCGGTCCAGAATGACAAGATCCGCCAGTTTACCAACTTCGAGCGTTCCCTTGGTTTTTTCCTCGCGGATCTGGAAAGCTGCCATCGCAGTGACGGCCCGCAGAGCAGCATACGCCGGAATCCGTTCGTCGGGCCCGACCACTTTGCCGCTGCCCGAAAGGCGATTCACGCCTGCGTCCACGAGCCCGAGAATCGTCGGTACGGGAGAAACGGGAGCATCGTGCGAAAACGTGAAGGGCAGTCCACGCTTGAGAAACGTGTTCGCCGCCATGGCACCTGCCGAGCGCTCCGGACCCCAGAGCTTCACCACAGAGTCGCCCCCGGGAATGATGCCCGCTGTCAGAAAACTGGGAATGGCCCCGTAGTCCTTCATGCGGTCGATCTGATCCTTCCGCAGCCAGGTGGCATGAATGAAGACCGGGCGGTGGTCGGACATCCCGTGCTTCTGGACAGCCCGCTCGATGGCCCGCAGGGCCTGGTCAGCCGCGGCATCTCCATTCATGTGCATGTGGATCTGAAAATTCGTCGGCCAGTACTTATCGAAGGCCGCGTTGAGAACCTCGTCCGGAATCTGCCGGTAGCCCGCAAAGGCCCCTTCCTTGCCCGGCGGATTGACCGTGTAGGGCTCGGTGAACCACGCCGTGTCGAGACTGCCATCCAGCCAGAATTTCACTCCGCCGAGCCGGACCCGGTTGATGTAGCGTTTGTCGAGATCAGGACGCTCGGCGAGGAGCTTCTGCGACGTGCCTTCCGGATTGCGGTTGTACTCGCTGGCCACCGTGTACGCCGCATGGATGGTCTCATCGGTCGCCGAATCCTTGGCCGCGATGAACAGATCGATGGGCAGTAACTGATTGTCGATGGCATGGCGGACGATGGCAATGTCGTCGTTCCCCAGACCGAGCCCGGCTTCCTGCGCCGTCGTCTGTCCGTAGCTGGCCCAGAGGCGGGCCGCTCCCGTGACAGCCTGCTCAGCCAGTTTCCCGCTGAAGGGCGGGCGCTTGCTGCGTACCGCATTGAGGGCGGTCTCCTCCATCGGCCCCGCCAATTCCCGCGAACCTTCCCGGCGCGCAAAGACTCCGCCCGTCGGGTCGGGTGTTTCCGCGCTGATTCCAGCCGCCTTGAACGCCGCCGTGTTGCCCGCCCCGAGGTGCCCGGAACTGTCTACCACCATGACCGGGCGCCCGGCTGAGACACTGTCGAGTTCCTCAATGGTCGGGGGCCGACCTTCCTTCATGGTGCGCGCCTGATAACCAAAGCCCACAATCCATGCGTCCTCAGGCACCCTTGCCACCTGCGCCTTCATGCGGGCCAGCAGGTCGGGAATGTCCGCGCAGTTGAACAAATTGGCATCGACCAGATTCTTGCCCGCATAAATCATGTGCCCGTGCGTGTCGATGAATCCGGGCAGCATGGTCCGGCCGCCCAGGTCGACCACTTTCGTGGCGGCACCCTTGTTCTTCAGGACGGACTCCCGGCTGCCTATCGCGGCGATGCGCCCATCCTTGATGGCCAGCGCTTCGGCGTATGCGGGCTCGGTTCCCGCCATGGTGAGAATGTCGCCGCCAGTGAAGATGAGATCGGCTCCGCCATGGTTGGCCGCGGTTTCGGTCCGGCTGCAGCAAAGCAGACCCAGTACGCTGGAAAGGAGAACCGCAGGCAAGGCAAGTGATGCAGGGGATCGGTGAGGTTTGGGTGGCATGGACTCGCATGCATGCCGCTGCACTTCAGCCAGTCGAGAATTCTTCTCTGTTCCGGAAATCGGTTCAGTTTCCGCTTGGTGCATCTGCCCGATCCGGGCATGGAGTATTCCGATGAACAAGCGCCCATGGTCCCGCCGCGGCAAGCCTCTCCTGAGCCGGGAACTGATTCCGCGGGTGACGAGGGCGGATGCAGCTGAACAGGCACTGCGCGAAGGAATTCTGTCCGGCCGCTGGACAGGGGAACTGCCAGGACTGCGTTTTCTCGCGAAGGCTCTTGGCGTGGGGCATGGAAATGTGGCCACTGCCCTGAGCCGACTCGTGCGGGATGGCCTTGTCGAGAACCGGGGGGCGCGCTGCCGTTTCCGGGTCCGCAGCGATGCGCTGCCGCCGCCTGCCGCACTCCCTCAGAACCCGCGCCATCTTGTGTTCCTGACTCCCCGTGATCTCGGTGCCTCTCCCAACGAAGCGTTCTGGATGACCGTCGCCCGCATTGGCGAAATCCTCGGGCCGGAGCATTGGACGATCCGGGTGCATGCCGTGGACTACGGATC
>CAZSDE010000060.1:3459-5952 GCA_964605435.1 uncultured Akkermansia sp. | reverse complement strand
GGAGGCGGTGCTGCAGCTGGAACGTCCCCAGGCCGTGATTGCCGTCCGGGGAACGCCGGCCCTTGCGGAATGGGGACAGGACTGCGGTGTTCCCTTCTTCCAGTTCGCCGGCTCACCCGGTGCCGCCCGGGTGCCCTGTGTGGGCTACGCGGGAGCGCAACTGGTGGAAGAAGCCGTGCGCCGCGCCGTCGGCGAGGGCCACCGCTTCATTACGGTGCCGCTGCTCGACCGTCCGCCAGCCTTTCTCAAGGCCTTCCGCAAGGCTCTGGCTTCCGTTGTTCATGAAGCGGGCGGACGCTTTTCGGCCGGCGTCTCCACTCCAGTGGAACACGAATTCAGCCCCGCAGCCATGCGCCGGTGTCTGCGCCGGGTCTGGAGGCTCCGCCCTCCCACCGCGGTCATCACGGTTTCCTGGTTCGAGTACCTCGCCGCCTCCAGTTTCCTGCAGCAGCAGGGATTGAGAATCCCCAAGGATGTCTCCCTGATCTGCCTGAGCGACGACCCGACCGCGGCGTGGATGACTCCGGAACCGGCCCGCTTTGTTCACGACAGCGGCCGGGTGGCAGAGGTACTGGCGGATTGGGTGTCGGCCCCTCCTGCCATGGCGGAAGAAAGTGCCCCTTTCATCGAGGTCGCGAGCCACTGGGCCCACGGAGGCAGCCTTGGGCCGCCGCCCTGATGCCCATCACCTCCAGCGGCAGGAATCAGCCGCATTGACTCGACCCATTCAGAACGGCGGCCGGGGAAGCCGCCAGTCGCGGGAGACCGGAGCGCTACTGCCCCCGGCAGGCCAATCACGGAAGCTGACGATGACCCGGGAGCGAAGGTCGCGCCCTCGCGGAAGCGTGCCATTCCCGCCAAGAACCTTCGACCAGAGAGCACCATAGAGATCGGTGTCAGGAAGATGGTTGGTGGCGGTCACGAAGGTGCCACGCACCGCAAGCTGGTGCAGCAGTTCCCACAGGGCAGCCCGGACGCGGCCCGCGGGCAGCTGGTCGGGCGCAGGTGGCTCGAAACTATCTTTCTGCAGAGCCGCCCCCGGACGCAGCCAGTCGCCGCCAGACTCAGGATCGTCTGCTTCCAGCTCAGCGCCCAGTTCATCCGCGCGATACTCCAGCACACTGACCGGTTCGCCTTTTTCGCCGGCCGCGGAACGCCCCCACGGCGGGTGCGGCAGGAAGCGGTCGCGGTCAGTCACGGGTGCCGGGCCATCGAGATCCCAGCATTCCTCGAGGTTTTCCGCATCCTCGAAGGCTTCATCGTACCCGGGAGCGCCGAGAACGGGGGAACAGTCGTGATGGCAGTTCATCTGAAACGACAGCGGAATGTCCTCAAAATCATGGTCAAGCCAATCGTCAAGGTGCCGGTAGAGGGCGTCGTCGGTCATGGAATTGGTGAATTCAAAGAAGCACCGGTGCGCCGCGAGGGCATAGAGCAGCTCCCAGAGGTACCCTTTGAGATCGATCGGCGGGATCGCCTCCGGTTCCACGGGCTCGAATCCCCGGCGCTTCATGATCGTCCGCCCCGTGGTGATCGGCGCATTTTCCAGCGCGGCGAACAACTGGTGTGGATCGTAGGGCGCAGGGGTATCGGGTTCAGTATCGATGTCGTTCATGCGAGGATCGTGTCATCCCAGGCGGTGACTGTCGAGGAAAAATATGGTGTTTGCCGCTTTTGCGGCGTAGCACGCAATCATGCGGGTGCCGATGCCCGCCCGGGCTTGTCTGCCAAGGGGGCGGAGCGAGGTGATTTCCAGTTGCTGGGGTGGGAGGCAGCGGCATGAGTGGCCGATCTATGGCCACCATCATTGAAATGCCGAAGCTCAGCGATACCATGACCGAGGGTACCCTCGTGAAGTGGCTGAAGAAAGAGGGAGACAAGGTCGCCGTGGGCGATGTGCTGGCTGAGGTGGAGACCGACAAGGCAACCATGGAAATGGCGGCCAACGACGACGGGATTCTCGGGAAGATTTATGTCACGGCGGGGAGCAAGGCGGTGCTGGGCGCAGCCCTCGCGGTTCTGGTGGAGGAAGGCGAAGCCGTTCCCGAAGCACCGGCAGCCAAGGCCCCGGTGAAGCCAGCGGCCCCCGCGCCGTCCGGCGGTGGCGCAGCCCCGGCACCCGCTGCACGGGGCAACTCAGCCCGGGCAGCAGCTTCAGCGGCCACGAACGGCGGACGCATCAAGGCTTCTCCGCTCGCCAGGAAAATTGCGGCCGAAAAAGGCGTCGATCTGCGGACGCTGGCCGGGACCGGACCGGGAGGCCGCATCGTGCGCGCCGACGTCCTGAGCGCCCCAGTGGGAGGATCAGCTCCCGCCGGACGTCCCGTGCAGACCATCCGCCCAGTCGCAGGACCTGACGATCAGAGGATTCCGCTGACAGGCATGCGGACCATCATTGCGGACCGCCTGCTGGCCAGCAAGACGCAGATCCCCCACTTCTACCTGAACATCGAAGTGGACGCCGCGCCCATCCTTGCGCTGCGCCAGGAAATC
>CAZSDE010000060.1:0-3449 GCA_964605435.1 uncultured Akkermansia sp. | reverse complement strand
ATGCCGGGACCGAGAAGAGCGGTGGCAACAAGTACACCGTCAACGATTTCATCCTCAAGGCAGTCGCCGCCGCGGCGGCCCAGGTTCCCGCCGTGAACGCATCCTTCGACGGCGATGCCATCGTGCAGTTCGCCGCAGTCAATGTGAGCGTGGCCATCGCAGTCGAAGAAGGACTGGTGACGCCCGTACTGCGCGATGCCCACCGGAAGTCGCTCCTCGAAATCAGCACGGCTGTGAAGGACTTCGCCGCACGGGCAAAATCGAAGAAACTCTCCCCGGATGAATTCGCCGGCGGAACCATCACAGTTTCCAATCTCGGAGCCTACGGCATCGACAACTTCGACGCGATCATCAATCCTCCGCAATCAGCCATTCTGTCCATCGGGGCGGCCCGCAAGGTTCCCGTGGTCAACGCCAAGGGCGAACTGACCGTGGGCGACCGCATGTGGGTCGGCATGAGCTGCGACCACCGGGTCATCGACGGAGCCGTGGGAGCCACCTACCTCGCCGCTCTGCGCAAACTGCTCGAGAATCCAGCCCTCATGCTGGTCTGAGCAAGGGCCGCGGTTCGGTGCCCGATTTAGCAAGGCAGTGCAGGCAAGGTCATGCCCATGGCCCGAACGCTCAGAGGGTCAAGGCTCCCCTAGCTGACGGCCGTGGCGTCAGCGTCCGCCACCTCCGGGCGGCCCTCCGCGCCCACCACCACCGCCGAACCCACCGCCAGGCGGGCCTCCGCGCCCACCGCCTCCACCCGGGCCACGCCCGCCGCCGCCAGGCCCGCGGCCACCATCACCCCGTCCGCCGCCCCCGGCTCCAGGACGTCCACCGCCGCCAGGTCCACCGGGGATGCCGCCCCCAGGGACGCCGGCTCCCGCTCCGCCACCCCCACCGAGTCCGGTCGTGAAGGCCTGCGGATTCGCCATGGTCGGGATCCAGAACACGAGCCGGACCGGATCGTATCCATCAATGAACTGCAGCGTCATCTCGACAAAGGAAGGGCGTCTCGTATTCGTGAGCGGCCATTCCAGTTCCCACTCCTGCGTGGTGTCATTGAAGAAGCGCCAGCCGAGAAAGGCAATGCCGTCAAGCAGCGTGAGCCGCCCCAGCACCTTCGTTTCGTCAAATTGACCCTGCTGCCAGAGCTGACTCTGTTCCTCATCCAGATAGAGCACGGAAGCCTGCTGGCCAAGACCGCTGGCCCCCCGCTCCGTCCGGAAGATGACAGTTTTCGATCCAGCCGTGATGCCCGGCCAGTTGAAGGCGAGAGGATAATCCGTGAAGGCGACTTCCGTGAGGTCGGACCCTCCACCTCCGTACGCCTGGAGATTGACCCGGGAATTTCCCGGTGCCTGTTCAAAGGTGCGGCGGAGCAGTTCGCAGAAGGCATGCACCCGCATGGTCTTGGCTTCCCGTTCCGCCAGTTCCGTGCTCACCTGCAGCGCTCCCCGCTGCACGGCAAAAATCGCTCCCGTGAGCAGACCCACGAGCGCCATGCCGAGCATGACCTCCACCAGCGTAAAGCCCCGCAGGACGCGTTGTGCCGGATTCCGTTTCATCTTCCTCCTCCTGGTGGCGGGGTGCCCTGCCCTCCCCCAGCCGGCGGTGCGGCCGCCCCGGCCGTTCCCGTCGTCTGGTAAAGCCGGCCATACCGCAGCGTCTCAGCAGACATCTCGCCCGCCTGTCCGAAATTGTCGTAGAATCCCGTGACCCGAATCCGGTACATGTCCGTGAGCGGCTGACCCTCCGAATTGAGAATGTCCTCGAGCAGGACCACCTCCGTTTCCGTCCACACGCCCAGTTCGTCAGGATCACTGCGCCAGCTGCCTTCCTCAATGCGGGCAATCTTGCTGTACTCCGTAAGCGTCGACTGCAGCCGCAGAATCATGCGCAATTCCAGCTGGGAAATGACCGCAGTCTGCGCCGCCACCGTAAGCGCACGGATCAATCCAGTCACGGCAAGCCCAAACACTCCCAAGGCCACGAGCACCTCCATGATGATCATGGCGGATCGGCGCGGTCTGCGGCGGACAGAATTCGTCTTCATTCGTTTGCCGGAAAGAATTCCTCGGAAGTCACCGCCGCCGTCAGCGGATCAAACTGCACCGCAATCGCTCCAATCGAACTCCGGAAGCGCACGCTGATCGGCTCACAGAGCCCACTGTGCTCGAAAACCCAGACGTCGGGCAGAGGCGGATGCCATTCCCTCTCCGCCCAGTGCCGGATCTCCACCTGCACCTCGGGATCGAACGAATACGTCACAATCCCTGATCCCCGGCGCGCCATCTGATCCGCCGCCGCCAGCATGGCACGGTCGTCCGCCTGGGTCGCCTGCCGCGGCTCCAGCACCATGCTGCCCGGCCGGAACCGGATCTGCCACGCCCGCTGTTCCTGCATGGACCGCTGCCACGCCTTCTTCGCCATCGACCGCAGCTCATTGAGCGGTGCCCGCAGCGCCCGTTCGTCATTCAACGACGCCATGCCACGGAATGCGCCCGCAAAGAGCATGCCCACAATCGCCAGCACGACGAGCATCTCCATGAGCGTGAAGCCGTGCCGTTTCATTGGGAAAAGTCAGATGGTACCGGAAACGCAAGGCCTCCCATGAACGGGGGATGCTCCCCCGCAGCACAACTCACTGCGCCATCGACCAGTTGCCGATGTCGTCCTCCGTACCTTCGATCTTGTCCTTCCCCTTGGAATAGAGATCGTACTTGTCCGCCGTGCTGCGGCGGGCCGGAATGTTGTACTGCAGTGGCTCACCCCAGGGATCCATGAGTTCCTCCGGAGCCGAAGCAATCCCCGTATTCAGAAGCGCCTGCAGCCCCACCGCCTGCGTCGGCAGCCGCCCGTTCTGACGCGACGTGTACATCTGAATGTACCCCTGAATCCGCGCCAGCTGCGTCTCGGTCTTGGTAATCCGGGCGTTGTCCATGACCCCGCTGAAGGCCACCGAACCACCCGCCACCAGCAGACCAATGATGGCCAGCACCAGCAGAAGTTCCATGAGCGTGAAGCCGCGACGCCGGCGGCGCTGAATCGAAGAAGCGAATTTCATAGGATCAGTAAAAAAACAGGTTGAATCGGGTGGTTCGCGAAGGCCGCAGAACCACGCCCTCCCAGATTTAGATGCGCAGCCCTGCCAAACGTTCAATCCCAGATACGGTCATCCTCCCCAGCCACCACCACCGCGGACATCCGCGGGTGCGGATGCCCCACCCCCCGCACCCACGACCCCCGCCCCGCAAACCCCACGGCACCCAACCGACCCCACCACCAACTCCAGTAAAGTGGCTCCACCGGGAATCGAACCCAGATTACGTTTACAGGGAGGGAGGCCACAGGCAAATCCTTGCATTTTCAATGGTTTCTGCGCTTCACGGACTTCATTTTCCTTGACTGATGTTGAGACAATGTTGAGACTCCGGCCATGGCTTCCCTTCGCAGATTTC
>CAZSDE010000059.1:11017-12121 GCA_964605435.1 uncultured Akkermansia sp. | reverse complement strand
CATCTGGCTGGCGGTGCTTCACGAACGCAAGGAACGGAAACTTGAGGAAGCAGAACGGGCTGCCGACATGGCCCGCCGTGCCAGTTTCGTTCCGGCTTCCCCCGTGCCGGCCCGGACCGAAGGAGAAGCCGCTTCCGATCCATACGACCGCTACCATTCGGACTACCACGACAGTCACCACGGCCATCACGATCATCATCACGATCACCACGGTCACGATGCGCATGGCAGCGGGGAATCCGGCGGCACTCCATGGCACCCGCACCATCAGGACCCGGATCAAAAGGAACCGGACGCGGAATACGAACAGTACCTGCGCGAACACGCCCACCTCTACGACCAGCAGCACACCCACCCGGAAAACATCCCCGCCGAGGACCGCACCGAGGATTCTCACGGGGATTCCAAAGCCGAATCCGAGGCCCCCATCGCAGATGCGGACACCTCCAGCGAAGGAACCGGTGCCCAACACGCGGAAACAACGGAAAGCGTCGAGCCGGCGGAAACAGCGGAACCGGCATCCCCGTCCAGCGAAGCGGCCGCTCCCGAAAGGGAACGCGATCCCTCGGCAGGTCCGGACGGACCGGATGAACCGGATCAGCGCAGGCTCCATCCGGACTGATTCGCCAACCAACGCACGGTCTTCTCATGTTCACTGGCATCGTTGCATCCACCGCGAAGGTCGCTGCGCTCGACCCCACCAATGGCGGGGCGCGGCTGACCCTCGCTGATATTCCCTTCGCTGCGGAACTCGCCATCGGCGAAAGCGTCGCCGTCAATGGCTGCTGCCTCACAGTGGTCACTACCGGACCGCACACGGTCGGGTTCGATCTCCTCCGTCAGACCCTCGACGTCACCAATCTCGGAACGCTGGAGAAGGGACAGTCAGTCAATCTGGAACGCGCCCTCATGGCCGGGGACCGTCTCAGCGGACACTTTGTGCAGGGACACATCGACCGCACCGCGGAAGTCATCAGCTACGTCCCGGCCGGGAGCGATCACGATCACCACTTCGCCGAGCGGGTGGTCCAGGGCCGGGTCGGCGGCCAGGACGTCCAGGGGACCCCGCACCAGGGTCTCGTGAAGCTTGGTCATCTCCCGGGA
>CAZSDE010000059.1:9562-11007 GCA_964605435.1 uncultured Akkermansia sp. | reverse complement strand
TGCTCACCATCCGCATTCCGCCAGGCTGCGCGAGTCTCCTTATTCCGCGCGGGTCCATCACGGTGGATGGCATTTCCCTGACCATTGCGTCGTTGCAGCCCGATGCCTTCACCTGCTGGATCATTCCGCACACTCACGAGATCACCACCCTGCAGCACATCACCGCGGGGCACCGGGTGAATCTCGAATTCGACTTCATGGTGAAGGCGATCGACCACATTCTGACGCTGCGCACGGAGCAGTCAGCAGTGGCGGGCAAAGAAGCGCAGTGAATCGGCAAGGTGCCGCTGCCAGTACGGCCATTCATGCCCCCCGGGGAATTCTTCGTATTCATGCGGAATGCCGGCGTCCCTGAGGATCGCGGACAGTGCCCGGTTGTCGGCGAGGAGAGCATCTTCAAGACCGCAGTCGAAACGGATGGGCGGCAATTGCCCGCGCCGCGCCAGCAGAAGCCCGGAAAGGCTGTCTTCTTCTTCCGGAATGCCGCAGCCACCGAGATCTTCCTCCACAAACGAAGCCAGCCCGCGGAAGGAGGTCACTGCGGAATGGGCCGACGCGGCCCGCACGGAGCTTCCATGCAGTGCCGCCAGCCGCAGCGCCCCATACCCACCCATGCTGAGCCCGCTCAGAAAGATGCCTTGTTCCACGGGCAGTTCCGGAACGGCGATCCGCGCCGCCAGCGGCACCTCCCGCGCAATCCACATCCCATAATCCTCACCGGAAACATGCCGGGCATAGCCGGAACCATCGCCCCAGAGTCCATCCGATGGCATCGCGAGCACCATCGGAGGAATCTCGCCGGATCGGATGAGGGCGGCCGCCGTCCGGTGCGCCGCCCCTTTCATGGCCCATGCCCAGTGGCTTCCGTAAACTCCATGCAGCAGCACCACGAGCGGCATCGCCCTCCCCCGGCCTTCCTCCGGAATCCATAGGGAAAGATCAGCACGCCGCCGCAACGCCGTACTCTTCACGGTCATCCAGCGCAGACCATCCGACTCAAGGTCCGGATCGGAGATCTCCACAGTACGGAATGGCGCAGGCATCATCATCGGCAGTTCAGCGGTCCATCACTCATTCCCCCGGAAAGACAATCACGCCCTTCGCATTGCGGCCGCTCATCATGTCATCCACCGCCATGGCCACAGCGGACAGGGAATACTGCCGCGTCACAAGTTCATCGAGCCGCAGCGAACCCTGCTCGTAGGCACGGAACATCCGGGGGAAATCACGCGACGGCTCACAGTCGCCATACAGCGGAGTCACATAGAATTTATTCCACATGAACTGCGGCATGGGCACGGCCACGGATTCATTGCAGCCACTCACCTGCAGCGCCATCCCTCCATTCCGCACAAGCTGCAGCGGCAGAAACACAAGGGACGCCGCACTCGTCGCCTCAAAGGCATAATCCGTTCTGAGTGTAATCTCTATACAGCGAATGGATC
>CAZSDE010000059.1:0-9552 GCA_964605435.1 uncultured Akkermansia sp. | reverse complement strand
CCCGCGCCGCGGCCGTCACTGAGCGACTTCACCCAGTCTACCGCAGCCGCATCTCCCGGAGCGCCCGGCGGCATTGCCAGCACATGCGTAGCCCCGAACTTCCGTGCATTCTCCAGCGCCGATTCCCGTGCATCAATCGCCGCAATCACCCTTGCCCCGGCCAGCCGCGCCGCCTGAATCACATTGAGACCAACACCGCCGCAGCCGATCACGGCCACCACGGAACCGGCCGCAACCTTCGCCACATTCATCACGGATCCATAACCCGTCATGACCCCGCAGCCCATGATGCAGGCACTCGCAAAGGGAATCGCCTCCGGAAGCAGCGTCACCGCAGCCTCCCGCACCAAAGTCAGCCCGGAAAGCGTGCCGAGATTGAAGGAACGATCAATCGGCTGTCCCATCCAGAGCGTGCCCTCGGGCCGCGCATGCCCCGCTGACCGCTCCATGACGTAAGCCGGACGGCTTTCCTCGCACAGCACGGGATGACCGTCGCGGCACTGAAAACACCCGCCGCAGGGAATCGCCCAGTTCAGCACGACACGGTCCCCTTGCTTCACCGAAGTCACGCCGGTCCCGACCGCTTCAACCACGCCGGCCCCCTCGTGTCCCATGACCAGAGGACGTCCCCAGCGCAGCGAGGCATGGTCGGTGTGACAGATCCCGCTGGCCCGCAGGGCCACAAGCACCTCGCCCGGTCCGGGATCACCCACCGCAATCTCTTCAAGGGACATGCGCCCCTGCCCATCGGCCACGGCTGCCAGCGTCCGTCTCATGCCGCACCTCCCGGCTCGGTTCCGTAGCTTCCGGAAGCAACTTCCTGCATGCCCTCGCCCTCATTCGCAAAGGCTGCCTCGCCCCGGAGCACTACTCCCCGCGCAAAGCGGAAGCGGCCTTTTACTGACAGCTTCCGGCAATCCCGCAGACAGGGTGCACCGTCGGGGAGCAGTCCTTCGAGGCCGTCCACAAAACGATAGTGGCGCCCATCCAGATCCACCAGGGGGGGCTGCCCCTGCCGCCCTGGATCGAGTTCGATCCGGTGATCTTCCGTGAGCCGGCAGGCGCTGCTGCGCACCACCAGCAGGTCCCCGGTGGTCTTTACGGGAGCGAAACGGCTGCGCCCTACCTCGATGGCCTGCGCCCCGGCAAAGCTTTCGATGGCCGCGCCCATGGCGGTCTCCAGTTGGTACACAGCGGGACTGGCCGGATCCCGTGGGTCAGCGGTCTTCACATTCCGGATCATCGGGAGCGGCAGATAGCCACCGACCGCGTCCAGCGCTTCCTTGAGACGGTCCAGCCTCAGCCAGAGATTGTTCGTATTGAAGAACCGATGCCGCCCGATGTCCTGAAAGGCAGCTTCGTCTTCACGCGGGCACTGTGCACTCTCGCGCAGCACCAGCCGTCCATCGGATTTCCGCCTCGCCAGATGACCACCCTTCCGGTCGGCCTCCGTCCGACGCGTCACTTCCATGGCAAACGACGCCCCGGATTCCGCAAACCATCCCAGCAGGGCCGGATCCAGCGTCGCCCCGAGATTGTCGGAATTCGAAACAAAGGCATACCGGATTCCCTCGCCCAGCAGACGATCAAGCCAGCCACTCCCCGCCAGACTCGCATAGAGATCCCCATGCCCCGGCGGACACCATTCGAGATCCGGCTGCCCAGGCCATTCCAGCGGAGTCAATCCGTCCACCAGCACCTTCGGAACCATGCTCTGCATGAATTCGAGCCCCGCGGGAGCGCCGAGTTCCGGATACCTCCCGAGAAATGCCAGCGTATCCGCAGAAGTCGAAAAGCTGTTCATGAACAGCAGCCGGGGAACATCCGGCGATCCCGCCCGCGCCCGCAGCAGAAGCATTTGCCGCACGATCAGATCCAGAAACGTGAGGCCATCGCGCACGGTCAGCAGACTCTTGGCCTTCTCCAGCCCCATCCCCGTCCCCAGCCCGCCATTGAGCTTGATCACCACAGTCTCCCGCATGAGCGCACCAAACCGCTCCGCTCCGGGAACGCGCAGCGCCGCCGCCTGCGGCAGCGCCTCCACGGCTTCCAGCCCAGCCTCGGGCATCAGACCCGTCTCGTTCCGGCACAGCGCCCGGTAGTTTGCCGCAAAGGCCCGCAGGGCCGATTCGCTCAGGCCCGCCGCACGCATCTTGGCCGCAAAGGGCTCAAACGGATCAGTTTCTCTCATGCCTGCTGACTAGACGGTCGGCACGAAGGCGTCAACGCCACCGCCATGATCTCAAAGCGGCATCAGTGTGATTCCAAAATGCAATTTCCAGCATCAGCAAGGTGTGGCACCATTCCTCATGAGCGCCACCAAGTCCCCGGAAGTCGTCATCATCGGAGCCGGTCCCGCCGGCCTCAGCGCTGCGGCCATCCTCGCAGAACACGGCCACCGTGTCACGGTCATCGAACGCGACAAATTCCCCCGCTACCGGGTCGGCGAATCTCTCATCCCCTTCACCTATCCTTCGCTCGAGCGCCTTGGGCTCATCCCGAAAATGAAGGCATCGGGCTTCCAGAAGAAGTACAGCGTTTCCTTCGTCCAGCCCGATGGCCGCCGTTCGGATCCATTCTACTTCCACACGCGCTACGACCGCAACACGATCGCCCAGACATGGCAGGTGCTGCGTTCGGATTTCGATCAGATGCTCATGGACCATGCGAAGGAACGCGGGGTCACCATCCTCGAGGAAACCAGTGTCCTCCGGCTGCTGCGTGCCGGGGACAGGGTCACTGGTGTCGCTGTCCGGCAGAAGGATGGATCCGAATCCGAAATCCATGCGCCCATGACTCTCGATGCCTCGGGCAAGGAAGCCTTTGCGGCGACCCGGCTCGGCTGGCGGGAACGTGATCCCTTCCTCAACAAGGTGGCGGTCTGGACGTACTACAAGGGATGCCGCCGGGGCGAAGGCGAGGACGAAGGAGCCACCACAGTGGCTTTTGTGCCCGAGAAAGGCTGGTTCTGGCACATCCCGCAGGCCAATGACATGGTCAGTGTCGGCGTGGTCGCCGAAGGCAAGTACCTCACCCGCGACGGCGTCCGCGATCTCAAGGAAATCTTCGACCGCGAGACCACGCAGAATGCATGGATCCACGAACAACTCGGCACGGGCGAGCAGACGGGTCCCTACCGCGTGACGAGCGAATACTCCCACCACGCCCGCTACTGTGCCTCGGAAGGCCTGCTCCTCATCGGCGATGCCTTTGCGTTCCTTGATCCAGTCTTCAGCAGCGGCGTCATGCTCGCCCTCAAGAGCGGTGTCCTCGCCGGCGACGCCGTCCACCTCGCCCTGCAGCAGGGCAACCTCGACCCTCAGCAGTTCGAGCGCTACGGCGCGGAACTGCGCGACGGCATCGAGAACATGCGGAAACTCGTCTACGCTTTCTACCACCCTTCGTTCTCCTTCAAGGATGTCATCATGAAGTACCCGGAAACCGCCGGACCCATCACCGATTGCCTCTCCGGCGACGTGAACCGCGACTTCTCGGACCTCTGGGACCGCATCCGCGAATTCGTCCCGGTCCCGGATTCACTGCCCTACGGCGTTCCCCTCGCCGAAACAGCCGCTGCCTGATTCCCTTCCGGAAAGTAGCCGCCGCCCTGCCCATCACTCGGCCATCAGGTCCGCCCGGGCCTGTGCCAGTACTTTCTTCTGGCTCGCAGGCACGGTCGGATAGGCAAGGCCAAGCGATTCCATCCCGTCGATCACGGCGGCAGCGACCACGATCCGCGTGAACCATTTGTTGTCGGCCGGCACCACGTACCATGGCGACTCCGGCGTCGACGTCTGGGCGATCATGTCTTCGTAGGCCGCCATGTATTCCTTCCAGTGCTTCCGTTCGGCCACGTCCGCCGCGGAAAACTTCCAGTTCTTGGCGGGATCGTCGATGCGCTCAAGGAATCGCTTCTTCTGTTCCTTCTTTGAGACATGCAGGAAGAATTTCCGCACAAGAACCCCATTCCGGCTCAGATAGCTCTCGAAGTTCCGGATATCCTCGAAGCGTTCCTTCCAGATCCGCTTCGTCACCAACTTCTCGGGAATCCGCTGCTTCGCCAGAAGCTCCTGGTGCACCCGCACCACCAGCGTTTCTTCATAGTAACTCCGGTTGAAGATCCCAATGCGCCCGCGCTCGGGCAGACACTTCTGGCACCGCCACAGAAAGTCATGGTCCAGTTCCTCGCTCGAGGGAGCCTTGAACGAAAACACCTGGCAGCCCTGCGGATTGATCCCTGACATGACATGCTTGATGGCTCCATCCTTGCCAGCCGCATCCATCGCCTGAAAAATCAGCAGCACCGCCCACTTGTCCTGCGCATAAAGCCGATCCTGAAGCGACGCGAGCGTTTCCACTCCGGCACGCAATCCCTCCTGCGCCTTCGGCTTGTCCGCAGACTCCAGGCCACCCGTGTCCCCAGGATCGAAATCCTTCAGACGGAATCCCTTCGCCCCCGACACCTTCCATGGGATCGAAAGTCGACGCGCGAGTTCAGGAATCTGCTTCTGGTCCATGCCGGAACCCTAAGCGGATTTCTGTCAGGAACGCCAGCGGAATCCGCCGCCCGCCCTGCCAACTCAACTGGCCGCCGACGTGGCCAGCTTTTCGCAGGCCTTGATGTCGAGCTTCCCGCTGGAAAGAATGGGAATCTGCGCCACCGGCACGAGCTTCTTCGGAATCCACAGACTCGGCACTCCCTGCTCGAGCAAGGTGTAGCGCAGCTGAATCAGTTCCTGCTTCACAGTTTCCCCGGCCACCGTGGAAAGGAGCACCAGCGATTCCCCTTTGTCAGGATCCGGCACCCCAACCACCGCAATGCGCCGCTCCGCTTCACCATCGAGCCCAAGGGCCCGGTTGATGTGATCCTCCACGGTCTCGTGCGGCACCATTTCCCCGCCAATCTTCGAGAACCGGCTCAGCCGTCCCTCAATGTACAGAAACCCATCACCGTCCAGCCTGCCGACATCCCCAGTCGAAAACCATCCCTCGCGCAGCACTTCCTCGGTCTTGCGCGGCTGCTTCAGATAGCCCGGGAAAATGTTCGGACCCTTCAGCCAGATGATGCCGCTCTGATCCACCGGAAGCGATGCCCCCGTGATGGCATCGGTAATCCGCACGGCCAGACCCGGCATGAGCTGGCCAGTCGATCCCAGCCGCCGCGACGGCAGCACCGGAGTGCGGCCCGCAGGAGCCGGCTCAGGCAGATTCACATTCGTCACCGGACTCGTCTCCGTAAGCCCATAGCCTTCCATGACCGGCTTCCCGAACTTTCTGCGGAATTCCTCCTCCAGATTCAGCGGCAATTTCTCCGCACCCGTTACCACATAACGGAGCGATGCCAGTTGCTCGACCTTCACCCGCCGCAGGTACCCCCGCAGGAATGTCGGCGTCGCCAGCAGCACATCCACCGCATGCTTCTCGATCAGTTCTGCCAGCTTGGGTGGTTCCAGCGGCGTCGGATAAGTCACCAGCGAACATCCCTCGATGAGCGGATACCAGAGCGTCACTGTGCAGCCGAACGAATGGAACAACGGCAGACAGCCCAGCAGCTTCGCATGGCCCTGCAGATCCAGCCGGGCCCCGAACTGCGTGACATTCGAAATCAGATTCCGGTGCGTCAGCACAACGCCCTTCGGTTCCCCGGAACTCCCGCTCGTGAAGAGCAGCGCGGCTTCCCGGTCGCCTCCTTCCGCAGGCAATCCCAGCAGCGCACTGACCGCACTGGACGGCAGCGTCCGCAGCAGCAATTCCCAGCGCAGAATGCTCAGCTTCATGCGCGGCAGCACCCGCTCCACAAAGATGATCTCACGGATCGAAGGCCACGGAAACGTCTGCACCTTCCGCACAATCTGATCGACCGTGATGAAGCGGTTGATCCCGCTCTGCCGGATCGCACTCTCAATGGCATCCTTGCCCGCCGTGAAATTCAGATTCACCGGAACCTTGCCGGCCAGCACGACCGCCAGATTCGCCAGCAGACCACCGCGTCCAGGCGGCAGCACAATGCCAACCCTCGATTCCTTCGTCTCCTTCCGGATCACCCTCGACAACGCCGCGGCCATTCCGAAAATCCGCGCATAGCCCGTGACCGATCCGTCCAGCCCGTCAAGCAGCGTGGCACTGGCCCCATGCTTCTTGAGGCCAGCCACCAGCAGTCGTCCAAGATGACCATCGAAACTCGCCCTCGCGCTGTACGCTTCCGCCGCACCTTCGATGAGGGCCGCCTGCAGGACCGGAAAGACAAGCCGGTCACCCGGAATCACCGGCATGAAACAAAGGACTGCCTCCGGATAGGAATCGGGCGACTCCACCGAAAGACAATGCTCGCCCGGCAGATCCACGCCCACCGGCTGCACCGACACCGCCATCTCCACGATTTCCTCCAGCACGGCCCGCGGCACCCTCACATTGGTGGCCCGCAGGGTCGCCACAGCAGGCGTGACGGCAATGACCACCGCCCCCGCCGCCAGTACCTGCGCCACGGCCGCCCTCGCTCCCGGCTCCGTCCGGATAATCCTTGAAACCCCGCTCCCGATGACCGCTTGCCGCACGTCCTGACCCAGCGCCGCATCCACCTCGGTCAGCAGTGCCACCTTCCGCCCACCCAACTGCCGCAGCAGCATCGTCAGCACCCCGGCACTGGGACAAGACGGCACCAGCAGCGCACCACGGTCGGACAATCGGTCGGAATGAAGAAAAGAAGAAGCGGACATGTGGCCGGACAGGAACAATCGGAAAAAACAAGGACCGCGGAAAGAATCATTCCTTCCGCGGCAGGACATTCTATCTACGACGCCCCCGGTGGTTTCTCAACGGGAAGAAACGCCCTGGAACTGGCCGGCGTACCAACCTTGGTTGCGGCCCCCCCAACCATGCCCACGGATCCATCCAGCGAAGACGAACGCGACAATCCCTCGCGCAGTGCCGCCGCCTACCGCGATTACCTCGCGGAACGCGACGAAATCCTCCGCCACAAATGGAGCCTCAGCGAGGCCGCAGGACAGGACGTCGGCTTCGAAACCGCCCTGCTCGACTGGGTTCACCACCACCGGCCCGCATGGCGCCGCAGCCGCAGCCGCCGCAGCCAGGATTCCTGAATTCCGCCGCCATAGCGCAACAACCGACCCCACCAAGACGCCGCAGGGCGAATCCCGCTGCGACGCGCGTCCCGGTTGGACAGTACCCGGCCCTGAACTCACCTCAAAAATGAGGACGGGCGCTCCGCAGCCCATACGGAGCGCCCGTCGCGTGGATCAGGCAACTATGTAGTTACCCGAAGTCTGGTTACTGCCGTGCCACCACCCGGTAGAACTTCCGGGGAGCAGACGGATTGACGAACAGGCTGCCGCCCACCGTGCCATTGACCGTGGTCGATGTGCCCGTGGCTTCCACAGTCTGGACCGTGGCCCACGATTTCAGATCGGTGGTTTCCTGCACATCATAGACCACCGTAGCGAGCGACGGGAAGGTCAGGCTGAGCGTGCCATCGGCATTGACCCGTGGCGGAATCGTCGCGGTTGCCGTGCCACCCACCGGACCAGGTGCCGGCGGAGTCGTCACGAGCGCAATACCGGAGACGTCCTGCACCGCTGGATGACCACCGTTGCGGAGGATTTTGAGCGGAGCGCAGCCACCGCCGGCGTCCTTCGTGGCGAAGACCTCGATGTAGGAACCACCGCCATCTTCCCAGAACGTGGCACTGAGCGGATAATCTCCCGCATTCAGGAAGATGCGTCCCACCGTGCTGCTGTCACCCGTCGGCACATCCGTGAAGATCGTGCCCGTGTCCGTCCGCGGCTGACCGGCGGCATCGTTAAGCCTCCAGTAGCCAAGAGGATTCTTTTCGTTCACAAGCACGTCGTACGGCTTGGTGCGGGCCGGGTCGGTACCGTTCTCGTAGTGCGAAAGCACCTGAGCGGCGCTCAGCGCCACCGGGTAGATGGCAGCTTCGTCGGCACGGCCACTCCAGCCGAACGCATTGTCGGCACGCGAACCAATATGGAGTCGGCCATTGACCGCCCCCGGAGCCGAAGTCGGCACATAGTTCGTGACACCAGTCTGGGATCCCACTTCCACACCGCTGATGAAGAGACGGGCGGGGCCGGTGCCCGATTCCCAGATTCCCACCACATGGTACCAGGTATTCGGCTGCGGCGGCATGCCTGCGGTGTTGATGTTGAAGGCAGTGCCGAGCCCGACGTTCTGATACCCCCGGAAGCTCCAACCCTGCGTTCCTTCCATGTAGATCAGCCATCCCGACCGGGGATCGCCGAAGTTACCGCTGGAGTACGGACAGGTAAAGCCAGCAGGCACAACTCCCGAACCCGGAGCGGATTCGCTCGGATTCACCCAGATCTCCGCCGTCCAGTCAGCCACCGGATTGAGCGCCGGGGTGTAGTTGACCCGCGTCTTGGCAGGATCGGCTGCCTTGACCGCGATGGCCTTGTCCGTGCTGCCGGCAAGCGCTCCGTCCTGCTGGAAGACCGCCGATGTGTTCGGATTGAAGTCACCCGCAGCACCAACACTGCCGGAATTCTTCAGGATATCCGCACTGCGGCCAATCGTTCCCGCACCGGTGGCATTCTCCGTGAGGGCGGAGAACCCGTTGTGGCTGCCACCGACCGTGATCTTCGTGCCGTCGTCCCCCTGGAAGCCAATCAGGTAGTTTCCGGCTTCCGGAATGCGCAGCCTACCCGTCATGCGCATGGCATAGCGGTTGTCATCGGCTTCCGTGTTCCGCGGCCATGGTACATCACCGGGAATCCGGCCTTGACCACCGCTCTGCGGATCGAAGAAGTTGATCTGTCCCCAGCTCGACGTCGCAGCCACCGCATCGGCAGCCACCGCACGGTTCACGGCCGCATCAGCCCCATCGAGGTCGACCTGCGTCAGTTCACCCGGCGTCGTGCTCAGCACGGTCCAGTTGCCCACCATCGAAGGATACGGAATCGGATCCGGACACTGGGAAACATAACCCACCGGACGCCAGTTGGCTGTATCGCCATCGTTGAGGAAGAATCCTTTGGCCGCGCTGATCTGATACCAGAAGCCGCCGCCGCCTTCCCACGTGGCGTACTCGAGCTTGTACTTGCCCGGGGTCAGCGTGACCACCGCCCGGGTGTTCGTGTCACCAGTTCCGTTCGGGAAGAACAGGATGTTCTGCTGAGCGGAATCCACCTGGGACGGACCATTGACCGCCAACCACTTCGGAGGCGCACCGCCTTCCGCCCGCTTGATGCGGAACATGAAGCCGTCATCCCCGCGGATGTTGAAGGTGTAGTCGGATGTCTCCGTGATGTCGATGGTGCCATGCGCCACCGAAATGACGTTGTTGTCGTCGCGCTGCGCGCCGCCATTCATTTCCGTCGAGAGAGCATTGCCCGGGAACGGACGACCGCCAGGAATCACGCCGTTGTTCGCGCCATTGGTCGATGGATCGTAGAAGTTCAGGTTGGGTTCCTGAGTGTCCACGACATTCGTCGGACTCAGCTCCGGCGTGCGGTCAGCCGACTGATTGACAAGGAAGTCCAGCATCAGATTGATGTTGTC
>CAZSDE010000058.1:11985-12286 GCA_964605435.1 uncultured Akkermansia sp. | reverse complement strand
GAAGTCCTTGATGACATCGTAATCGTCCGGGCTGCCGCCGAGGTAGGCGGCCGCGAAATCCTCTTCCGGCCGCTCTGTGATTTCGTACATGCCCCAGTACAGGCCATTGAGGAAGAGCTGGACGTAGCGCGAATGGCCCGCGAGGTGGCCGAGGTCGCGCATGGACCGCCGCATGTAGGCATCGCGCATGTACGTTGCCTTTTCATTGACCCAGCGGGGCGGGCCATCGACGACCGGCCATGAATCCGTGGAGGCCCCGCGGAGGAGGAGGCGGTTGAATTCACGGATGGGGGAATCCGGG
>CAZSDE010000058.1:6376-11905 GCA_964605435.1 uncultured Akkermansia sp. | reverse complement strand
TCGCCGTAGGCGCGCCGGAAGTACAGGCGCAGTGGGTGTTTGGGCGTGAAGCCGTGGTCGCGGCTGGAATTGCCATGGCTGCGCAGGCCGGCCTCCACCTGCCATGATGCGCTGGCTCCAGATGGGTCGAAGAATTCCGCCGAGACGATCTTTTCGCTGCCGATGCCTCGTTGCCCCGTATTGTAGTAGACCCCGTTGGGGTTTCCGAAGAGGTCGCTGGGAGAGGCCGCGATGCTGAGGGTCGGGAGAGCCGCAAGAGCATCCTCCAGCGAGTAGCCCGGGCGGGTGGAATTGACAATGTTGGGATCGACTCCGTAGTCCGCGGCGACTCCGCCCGCCCATGTGGTGGGCAGCCCTGGCTGGCTGGCGCTCTGGGTGCGGACCCGCGAGGCGAAAAGGTACGATTGGGTGTCCGGGGGCGACGAAATCCATCCCGGGCGGAAGGCAGAAGCGCGCAGGATGGTGGATGTCTGGATGGTAAGGGTGGCCTCTGGAGTTCCGCCCGGAGTGGCCGGGCTGACCTTGGTTCCGTTCGTGAGCGTCGGGGCACTGCCGTCTGTGGTGTAGACAATGGTAGCGTCTGGGGTCGTGCAGCGGATGGTGGTGCTGAACGGCTGCGTGAACCAGCCACGGCGGGTTGAGAAAGTGAGGTCGTCGATGAAGCCTGCCGAGCCCTCGGCATTCGTGGTGCCGGGCGTGGGCGTGGTCATGAACTGCGCCGTGTTTTCCTCGATGTCGCTGGCGGCCAGTTCCGGTTCGAAGAGGAAATCGGCGGCATTGGCCTGGTGCGTGAGGCAGAGGATGGCGGCGACATTGCTGCCCTGACGGAGCAGGGGAAGGTGAGGCGTGAGGTCGATCGATTCCATGCGGACGGTATCCGCAAGGGGTCGGTCGGTGGTTGCTTTGGCTGAGCCATCCGGATTCGGGGGAGCGTTGCGCAGGGTGACCAATGATCCATTGAACCAGAGAGCGAATCCATCGCCGTAGCGGACGCGGAGCGACAGTTGTTCCCATGTGGCGGGGTTGCGGCTGATCTGGAACGGGATGCGGAGGAAGGCAGCGGTGCTCTGGCCGGCCAGGCCTGCCGCAGTGGTGAGGGCAGCGGCAAAGAAGCCGACGTCGTCGATCTCGCCCGTGAGGTACTGCGAGCCTGCGTCGTTCGAGAATCCCAGCTGGATGCGCTGCTGCCAGTTGAAGTCCGACGCCGCCTTGCTGCCCGAGGCCACGAGTTGGCCATTCACGAAGATCTTCTGACCTCCCTGAGCACCACCGAAGACGTGGGCCACGTGATGCCATTGGCCATTGGCGTAGGCTTTGCCCGAGGAACCAATCGTTTCGTTGTTCCATGTGCGGGCCCGGATATTGCCGGATGCGAGAAACACGTGGCGGTCGCTGCCGCCTGCTCCCAGTTCGCCGTCCGTGACCGCCATGAGTCCAGCGTTGGGATTCGTGGTGCGGAACCAGAAGCTCGAGGTGTAAGCGGTTTCCGAGACATTGAGCAGAGCGCTGACGTAGTCGCCATCCGTACTGCTGAAGGCGAGCGACTGACCCGATCCGATGGCGGCGGGGAAGGCCGGGCTGTAGGCCGGACCATTGAGCGTGGCATTGAGGCCCGCGACGGCATCCACGGGTCCCTGATCGAAGCTCCAGTACGCCTGGGCGGCCGGACCGCCTGGCGACGTCTGCCAGCCGACCGCAGCCTGCAGGGCCGTCCATGCGGAATCATCGAAGGAAGGATTCGTCCATGCCGTGCCAGTGTCCCCTGCGCCGCGAATCTTCCATCGTGACAGGCTGCTGGGGCGGATGAGTAAATCGTCTGTGACGCGGCGTCCGATTCCGTAGGAAACGTCGGGTCGCTGCCGTGGGAAGGCCGGGGAAAATCCGGCAGCACTGGTAGAGCCATCCGGTTTGACGAGAGCGAGGAATTCGCCTTCGGCGGCGAGGGAAAACGAGGCATGCAGTTCCGCGGTGGGGATGCGGCGGTCCTTGCCCGAGCAGAAGACGACGAGGCGGGCACCGGCATTCACGGTGACGTCCGGGAGGGGCCACTTGCGGAGGTCGGTGGGGTCGTCGGTCAGGAACCATCCGCTGGTGCTGGCCGGGGTGGTCCCGGAATTCTCCAGTTCGAGCCAGTCCGGCGTATCGCCATCGACGTCACGCAGGCCGCTGGCATTGTCCGCGAGAAACTCGGAAATGGTGAACTGGGCAGGCGAGCGGGTACCGGACAGGATCAGGGCAGAGACGGCGGCCCAGCGGAGCAGAAATGGGGTAGGCATGGGGAAGGGGATCGTTACGGCGCAAACTGGACACGAAGATAGCCTCGCATGGACGGAAGCGGAAGCGATCGTTCCAGCGTGCGCGGGAGCGTGGCTGACGGCACTTCCTCGAGATTGCGCCAGAAGGTCAGTTCGCTGCTGAACTGAATGATGGCGCGGCGCTGAGCAGGCAAGGCAAAGCGGACCGTGGCCACGCCCTGCGTTATGCGCAGCAATTCGCAGGATGGAGCGCTGGTGGCGCTGCGGGGGTCGGTGCCGGCTGCAAATTCCGCGAGCGAGCTGAAGCCATCGCCGTCTGGGTCCGTTGCGGCGTCGAGGTGGTTGGCTGGGTCGAAGCCATGGCCGGTTTCCCAATCGTCCGGCATGCCATCGGCGTCCTTGTCGGCGGCGATGAATTCCATGGTGCCGGCTGCGTAGCGGTCCGCGGGACCACCGTCGGCATTGGAAGGGAATTGGGCGGCGTCGCCGTAGCGGCCGCCACCCGTGAAGCGGATGAGCCCGCCGCCATCCCGTGTCGACCATGCGGCGCGGTTGCCATTGGAATTCCCATTCGGTTCCGCCGAGGAATATCCATAGGCCACCATGGTGTAGGCCCCGGGAGGAAGCGTCAGCGGCGTGGTGAGTGGTTTGAAGCGGCTGCCCGATCCGGCCACGAGCGTGCCTGGAACGGCAGTTGAAAATGTCAGGCTGGCGAGCAGTTGCGGTGATGGCAGTTGGCGCCAGATCTGCGCGATGATGGTGCTGCTCAAACCATTGCTGCCGCTGTCGAAGACGCCGAGTTTCGTGACCAAGATGGGTGCGACGACTTCGAAATCCATGCCGAGGCTGCCACCGTAGGCCTGATTTCCGGTGGTGCCTGCGGGGACGTGCCATGCGACGACTGGTTCCGCGCCCGCGGGACCGGCGGCGAGGACGGTGACGGCTGGGGAGGCGAAGGTGAGCCCCGAGGCATCTGTGACGCGGGCGGCGATGCGCCGTGGCCCGGTACCAGCCGGCGTCCATGCGGCGCGCCATGGGGGATTCGCGAGAGTCGCGACAACGGCATCGTCGACGAGTATTTCCACCCGTTCCACAAGGCCTTCCGGATCGCTGGCAGCGGCTTCGATGGTGACGGCTGTGCCCGTCGCGAGGCGGCTGCCGGGCAGGGGTGAAAGGATGGCGGCAAGCGGTGGATCGTTGGTCAGGGTGACGGAAATCTCGGCCGTCGTGATGGCCATGCGGTTGTCCCATGCGGTGGCCGTGATCTGTTTTGGACCCGGCGCTGGCGACGTCCATGCGGTGGAGAATGGCGGGGATTCATCCACGGCGATGGTGACCCCATCGACTGCGAATGCGACCCCGGCGATATGGCCATCCGCATCCTGTGCCAGTACACTCAGCATCACCGGAAGGCCTGCGGGAAGGCGCGCGGAATCGGCGGGCGCGGCAAAGGCGAGCGATGGAGGAATGTTAGGAGAATCCGGGGACCCGGGAGACGCACTGCTGGACGTCCAATGCTGTGGCTCGTGGCCGTAGGCATCCGTGCGGGAGCGGGCCACGGTGAACCGATGGCCGTCCGCTTGCGGTGGCCACGGGAGAGTGTCGCGGTAGGCGATGGATTGGCTGGGTGCCGAAGTCCGGACCTTCCGTGGTGACCGGCGGGAGGCGTCGCACGAGGGAAATGGTGCCGCTGCCATTGGGCAGGTCGCCCGACCATGGACCGATGACAGTGATGCTACCAGGCAAGGCGTAGAGGCGTCGGAGAGTGGAGGGGTCGGTGGCGGCCAGCACGAGGCGTCCGCCTGCTGGCAGGGACGTTCCCTCCGGAAGGGTCAGGGCGACGTCGCCGGTGAGGGCCCAGCCCGAGAGGTCGGCGGTCGCATCGCCGGTGTTCAGCAATTCCACGAATTCGCGCTCGCCGTCGGCCCCGGGGAGATCGGGTGGATGATAGCAGAATTCGCTCACGACGACGGGACCGACCACGGGAATGTTCTGCGGGGCCTCGGGGCTGGGCAGGACCCTGACAAATTCCTCGCCGAGCGAAGTCGTGATGCGGCCCCAGGGGAAGCCATCGGATGCTCCGTAGCGCTGGCGCAGGCGGTGCGTGCCACTGTGGCTGAGAATCACAGAACCACCGCGGACCGGGTCGAGCGTAAAAGGGAGAACCTCCGCAGCGAGCGCAAGCGTGGCTCCCGGCAGAAGGTCCGGCGTTTCCTCGGGGAACATGAAGGCTGGGCCGCGGACGGGATCGTGTGATACTTGCCAGCCCCGCAGCGCGACCGTTGCCTTGCTGCGATTGTGGAGGATGACGCCCGGATAGATCCGGCTGATGACGACGTTGGTGATCGCGAAGGCATTCGGTTCGCCCGGGCTGACAGAACCTGGAAAATCGAGGATCGGGCCCGATCCATCCGGGAGGCGGCCCTGCGAGATGCCGGTCGCCTGCGGGCCGAAGCTGAGCGTGTCGAAGGACGTGCCGATGAGGTCGCTCAGTGCGAGGGTGGCTCCGCCGCTGCTCAGTTTGAAATTGAGATGATTGGCTCCCGTGGTGCGGTCGGCGACGAACTTCTGGAATCCTCCGGCGGCCATGAACGAGAGGTTCGGCAGGGTCGTGATGGCCGAGCCATTGCCAATGCGGAGCCCGGTGAGCACGACGGGAAGGGCCGAGGCATTGTGCAGTTCGAGCCAGTCGTCCCCGTCCGGATTGCTGGCGAGCCATTCATTGAAGCGGAGCGAAGTGGCGGGACCGGTCGGCTGCGTTTCATTGGGTTGCCCCGGAGTTGGCGCAGCCAGTTGCCATCCGGCGGCGAAGCGTGCGATCGAAAGGTCGGCTGCCTGCGGTCCGAACGTGACGGCATCCGCGGGCGAACCATCCGGCTGGAGGAGGAGGACGGATTGCCCGTCGCCATCGAGACGGAAGGCGGCGGCCTCGTCGAGCGTCAGCACGAATCTCGCGCCGGGAGCGAGTGTGGTACCGGGAGGGAAGGTGTATTTTGTTCCGGTGGCCGGATTGTCCGTCAGCCCCATCCCGCTCAGTTCCGCTGGCGCTGATCCCGCATTGTGGAGTTCGATGAAGTCCGGTCCGCTGCCGCGGGCAAAGATTTCGCTCAACTGGACATCCGGCGGAGGGCCGCTGCCGGTGCCAAAGACAAACGAGCGTTCCTGGCTCTCGAAGGATGGATGGCCATCGGCGTCCGTATAGATGCACTTCCAGAAATAAGTCGTGCCGAATGTCAGATCGCGGAACGGAATGGGGAGTTCCGTCAGGAATGTC
>CAZSDE010000058.1:0-6366 GCA_964605435.1 uncultured Akkermansia sp. | reverse complement strand
GGGACAGATTCTACCAGGAGTAGAGTTGTTCAAGTCCCCGCTCGAACAGCTCGCGGACGATGGGCTGATTCCATGAACTTCCCGACGTGCGGATGAGCCATGTGGTTGACTGGTGGCGCGGGGCGGGAGCGGGAGCGGAATGAGCGTAGCCGCTGGTGCGCAGCATCGATCCTGCGGCGACGGCGGCTCCGGGAGCGGGAGCGAGCGCGCCGGGCGTGGCCGGGCGGTGGAAGGTGCCCAGTCCGAGCTGGGCATTGACATTGGCATGGCGGGCCGTCGCGTATGACTGGGCACCGCCGTAGCCCGTCGATCCGAAGTTCGCGGGCAGGAGGACGGTGTGATTGAGCAGCCAGAGCCGCTGGCGGAATTCCTCGCGGAATGCCTTCAGGAACGAATCCTTGATCCACTGTGGTCCGCGCAGGGTATCCGGCTGCGGTACCGCATATTCGTCCCAGTAGATGCTCTGCCCGGCATTGGACAACTCTCCATCGACGTCCCATGGCAGCATGGCCCAGCGACCACTGGCGCGCCGCCAGAGAAAGTAATTGTGGGTCGCATCGTCGACCGGGCTGCACCAATTGCGGATGGCAATGTAATCGAGTGTGGCGGTGACATCAAAGTTGGCGCTGAGCCACTGGCGCAGGGCAGGGAGATTCGGCTGGACGTTTATGGGGTTGTCTCCGCGGGCCTGCCAGAGCCCAGTGATCATGGCCTCCGTGTCGCGTCCCCCGATCCATTGATGCATCTGCGGTCCGTAGGTGAACTCATAGCGCTGGCGTGTGAGCCAGCCCTGCTTCGGCGGAATCGGCGCGCAGTTTCCAATGTAGTACGGACCTTCCCCGCTCGAGAGGTAGGCGGATGTCGTTCCAATGCCGGCCGAGGTCTCGAAGGGCACGACCCCGGTGGCCTTGTAGAATTCCCCCGTGGGTTCCGGATCCGGCTGCACGAGGCGCAGGGCTTCCGATTCCGCGAATCTGGCGAAATGGCGGTCGTCCAGTTCCGGAACTTCGAGGCGCGTGAGCAGGCCGTTGCCATTGAAGTAGATGTCGGCGTAGCGCGAAGTGAAGGCGGGCAGTCCGGCCGCTCGGTAGAGCAATCCGGCGATTCTGTGTTCCTCGCCCTTGTCCTTGAAGAAGATGGCTTCGTTGCCGTCCATGCGGGCGTAGCGCGGGAACTGGATCTTGTACGACTGACGTCCCGGGTCGCGGCGGTAGCGGCTGCCGTGATGCCGCATGCGGATATCGTAGACGATGCCGTCGCGCACGAGCACAGCCGGCTGCGTGGCAGTCCATGAAGCCCGCGGAAGCCCCGGAGGATCCGGCAGCGTGATGCGGCGGGGCGACTGCGCAATGTTCGCTGCAAGCGTGCTCAGCGAGGCGCTCGAGATGAAGAGATCGTAGACCGGCCGGGTGCTGCTGCGCACGGGACTCACGAACCATGCATGCCATGCCATGGGGTCGCCCGGCCGCGGCGAAATCACTTCCGGTGCGCCCGTGCGGTTGGCGAGGAATCGGTAGCGCATGAGGCTGCGCGACGCCTGGCCTGGAACAGTGGCGCGCCATGTGCCCGGTTTGTCAGCGACGGCTGCCATGGAAAGCACGGTGCGGGCTTCGTTGGTGGCATTGATGTCGTCGCGGAAATACTCGAGTTGAAGCTGCGCGGGAAGATTCGGATGCGGCGAGAGCGTGGCTTCCACCGTGACCACTTCATTGGCGCGGATGAGAGCGGATCCGGTGGGCGAGACTGCGCGGAACTGGCTGACCACTGGAAATGGCTGCGGCAGGCTGACGGCATTCGGGCGTCCCGGCGATGGTCCGGGCGTGAGCGGAGATGCCAGCCAGTTGGCGGGGTCGTGCGATCCCCATGTCATGGAAACGCGTTCGAGGGATCGTCCGCGGTATTGATGGCTGAGTTCGCTGATGCCCGTCCAATCCGCTTCCGCTCCGAGGGAATTGGCGGCGATGGGCCATGGGGCGGAGGATTGATAGGAAACCGCGTCGGCCGTGCTGCCGTCCGGTGATTCAAGGCGGATGGGTTCGCCGTCGTTGGAGAGGCTGCCCTTCCAAGGACCGAGCACAGATCCCGGGGCGAGCTGGTAGGCTGTCACGGCGGTGAGCCGCTGCGGATCACGGGCAATCACAAGGTAGCCGTTCGGCGGCAGGGTGGCCGGCGGTGGAAAAGCGAAATCGATACCGCCCGTCAGCTTCCATCCCGCGAGCGAGACGGTGCTGCCGCCGGGATTGTGGAGTTCGATGAATTCGTGGATGTCGTCTGAGAGGTCGAGGACGGGGTCGCCCGCTGCTGTAAAGGCCGGACGCTCCACGGGATGGTACATGATTTCGCTGATGACAATGTCCGCGGCCGCATGGGTAACGGCAAGGCAGATGGCAGCGGCGCAGCAGGCAGCGGAATTCATGAGGGATAGCAGGGAAAAAACGGCCCCGCTGCCCGGGTCGCGGACAGCGGGGCTTGCATGCATGCGGATCTCAGCGCGTCAGACGGAAGAATTCCTGCGGCTGATTCGCAGGGACCGAGTATCCACTGACCGCGGAGGGAAGGAATTCCCATGGGCCGAGCCCGAGATTCGACGTGCGTTCGAGCACACCGGAGGCGTCGCTCCACGTGATCGTGACCTTGCCGTCCGGGGCCGTGGCGATGGCGAGTCCGCTCGGGGGCAGATCGGGTTCGAAGGCGAAGGTGCCCGCAGCATAGCGATTGGCCGGGCCACCGTCCTGGGAATCCGCCATGAGGTCGGGATTGAGACCGTAAAGGCTGCGGCCGACAAAGCGCAGGCAGGCCCCGCCGAAGGTGCTCAGCCCGAGATTCGTGGAGCCCGCATTGCCATTCGGTTCAAGGTCGCCGTAGCCACTGGCCACAATCATGCCCTCGAATCCGGCTGGAAGCCGGAGAGGCTCGGCGAGCCGAAGGAAGCGACTGCCATCGACCAGCGTGCCGTCATTGCCTGGTTCAAAGGCAGCCGTGGCCAGAGCGGTGCTGGTCCGGCGGTCGAAGAGGCGGACCGTGATGGTCTGCTGCATGCCATCGCCCGCGCTATCGAAGGCTCCAAGCTGCGTGATGAAGACGGGTTGTTCGACATTGAATTCCATGCCGAGGGCACCGCCGAAGGACTGATTTCCGACGAGTCCAGCCGGCACAAGGTAGGCAATTCCCGGGGTGCGGGCCTGCGGCACAGCGCAGACGTAATTTGAATCGAGGCTGACCTGACCACCGGCGGCCACGGCACGCACGATGAAGCATTGCTCCACGAGATTGGGGAGTCCGGTAAGGCGGAACGTGGTGGCATTGGTTTCCCCGACCGGTGTGAACGGGCCCTCCGGCGTGGCTCCGGTGAGAATCCGGTAGCTGGTGGCTGGCAGCGGCAGCGTCACGGCCGGCCATGTGAGGGTGACCGCATGATTCTCTCCGCGGGCCGTCACGACCGGGGTTCCGGGAACGACGGGCGGAGTGGTTTCGAAAATGAAGGTGCCACCGGCGTACTGGGCCGGGATGGCATCCGGAGTCTCCGGGAAGGCACCGGGGACGACCGGGAAATTAAACCGCGAAGTGCCCGTGAAGACGAGCGAACCATTCCCGCCATTCGTCGTCCAGCGGATATTCGGCAGCAGACCAAAGGAATTGCAGAGCCGTTCGATGCCACTGTAGCCTTCCGCGACAATGCAGCCACGGAATCCGATCGGCAGAGTCACCGGCTCCGTGAGCGTCCGGAAGCGCATGCCGCCAATCGGTTCGCCGTCCTCGCGTTCAGGCGTGAAGGGATCATCCGGGCTCAGGACGAGGGAAGCGACGACTTCCTGCGTGTCGCGGTTGTAGAGGCGCACGGAGATTTCCGAGTAGAGGCCATCCGAATTGTCATCGAAGCAGCCGAGGCGGCTCACGATGACAGGATTGGTGACATCGAAGTCCATGCCCACGGATCCATTGAAGTTCTGGGTTCCGGCGACGCCCCACGGGGTATCGTAGGCGACCTGACGGTTGGTGCCGAGGTTGACCGGACGGGCGCAGACGACGGGTGAGTCGAGGCCGACCTGTCCGCCGGCTCCGACCCCGATGATTTTGTAGCAATAGAGTGTTCCGTTGAGGGCCGTTGTGTCAGTGTAGCTGGTTTCGGCAACCTCGGCGATCTGGATGAAGTCGCCGCCGGGGTCGGTGCCGCGCAGGATGCGGTATCTGGCGGCAGGCAGCGGCTGAGTGACGGCCGCCCATGTCAGTGTGACGCTGGCATTGCCCGGCACGGCGGTTGGAGCCGGTGCGCCCGGCTTCTCCGGTGGCAGGGTGCGGAATTCAAAGGTTCCCGCAGCGTAGCGCGTGGCCGGTCCGCCATCGATGCCATCGGGAAAGGCTCCAGGAATGACAGGGAAATTGTAGCGTCCGCCGCCCACGAAGGCGATGGATCCCGAGCCTGTGTCCGTGGTCCACGGGGCTGGGTTGCGGTTTCCATTGCGCTCACCGGCCCCATAGCCCTCCGCAACGATCGTGCCGCGGAAGCCCGTGGGCAGCGTGAGCACGGTGGCCAGATTCTTGAAGCGGCTGCCGCCTTCAAGGGTGCCATCGTCGCCCGGCACGAAGTCGGCAGAGGCAAGCACTTCCTGGGTGTCCCGGTTGTAGAGGCGCACGGAAATGGGCAGCCAGATGCCATCGGAATTGTCATCGAAGCAGCCGAGCCGGGTCACTTCGATCCGGTTGGCGACATCGAAGTCCATGCCGAGCGATCCATTGAAGGCCTGATTTCCGGCCGTGCCGGCCGGTACAATGTAGGCCTTGTGGACTGTCTGGGCGAAGGTTGGAAGGACGCTGCCGATGACGGCAGCCATGCAGAGGGACAGGGATGAAGAAGGCATGACCGGAAACCTACCCTGAATCGAGCCCCGCAGTCCAGTCTTTCCCTCGCGGAATTCCCGCAGTCACTGCACCGGTAGCTCAAGACGCAGGGTCTGTCCGTCGCGCTGGACTGTGGCCGGAACCCGCGCCGGCCGCAGGTGCCTCCGGAGCAGGGAGCCGATCAATTCGCTTTCGCTCAGATTACCGCGCAGGCCGTCGGCCGACGTCAGAATATCTCCTTTGCGGAAACCGGCATTTTTCGCGGCGGCATGGGCGCCGTATTCCCCGGCGTGGAGCACCGCGAGGGCCATGGCATCGGAGGCGATGCCCAATTCCCGCCGACGTTCTGCGGCGACTGCTTCCAGCTGGAGTCCGCCAAGAGCCATGGCACGCAGTCCCCATGTGCCGACCCTCCGGGAAATGTCCGCTTTCCTGCGCCATCCAGCCGGCAGGGAAAGAGTCACTTCCTTCGTCTCCGCTCCGCGGGCGAGGCTTAGCCCGACGCTGGCGGTATCCGCCTGCCGATGGAGAGCCC
Organism: uncultured Akkermansia sp.; assembly: GCA_964605435.1. Taxonomy (GTDB): domain Bacteria; phylum Verrucomicrobiota; class Verrucomicrobiia; order Verrucomicrobiales; family V1-33; genus V1-33. The sequence goes on along the minus strand of CAZSDE010000058.1, from coordinate 992 downwards.
ATGCGACATCGGCTCCCGAAATCAGCGGGGCCCCGGCCATCGAAAGCAGGCGGTCGCCTTTGCGGATACCGGCGGCGGCGGCAGGCGAGTCCGCGGTCACGGCAGTCACGGTGGCAACGCTGCCACTGTCGAGCTGGAGACCGACCGTTTCCGGGGCGGGCATGGGATAGAGGAGGTCGTCTGGAATGGCGCGGCCTTCACTGCGGTGCCAGCTGCGGAACGCGTCGCCGATCTGATGGCAATGGACACAGCTCTGCACGACCTTGCCTTTCCAGTCGAGTTCACGGCCGTACTTGCCCGCGAGTCCAGGAATTTCGAGCGGGCTCCGGAAGGGAATGGGCCCGCCCTGTTTGGAGGCGAGCAGCGATTTGCTGCGGTCCCAGTCGTCATGCAGAGCGAGCGCGGCGGTGAGAGCAGCACGGTAACCGGCAAGGGTGGCATCGCTCTGGTCCTTCTGATGCTGCCACGATCCATAGCGGCCGATGACCGTCCCATCGCCATGAAACAGGAGCGTCGAAAAGGATAGATCGTAATCGAACTGGAACTTTGTCAGGTCGATGTCGTTAGCATTGATGAGGCGGACGCACACAAAGCGGTCGAGCAATCCCGCAAGGTCGCCGGATTCCAGAATGGCGGCATCAATGCCCATGCAGGCCAGGCAAGGCACGCAGCGCAGTACTACGAGCAATGGTCTGCCGCCCGCCTTCGCTTCGGCAAAGCCACGCGCCACATCATTGTAAATCCACCGGGCATCTCCCTCCATGCGATCGCGGTCGCTCCGCACCGCTCCCTCGCGGTCCTTGACGGCTTCGGCAGTCGCGGGAGGCAGGAATCCGAGAAAACCAAAGGCAGCGAGCAGGTGGGAAATGCGCATTCCGGAAGATTCTCCGGTGGCCGCCGCATCTGCAAGATCCGTTCCCGCGGGAAACGCGGATCATTCGGTCGCAATCGGGATCTTCTTGTCGTTTTCCTGAATGAACTTGATGAGGTCG
>CAZSDE010000057.1:3657-12313 GCA_964605435.1 uncultured Akkermansia sp. | reverse complement strand
CATTTCCCATGCCACGACCGCTCACCCCCGATCAGCAGCGCGCCCTCCTCGCGGAAGTCCGCCGCATCTACGCGGAACTCGCCGGGCGCCCCATGGACCGGCAATGCATCAGCCGGTCGGCCTGCTGCCGCTTCCGGCTGACCGGACGGATGCCGTTTCTGACCCGAGGAGAAGCGATGGTCGCCGCGGCCGCGCTGCGCGCTTCCGGTCGCCGCCAACTGCCCGCGTCCAGCGACGGTTCCTGCCCGCTCCTGCGCGACGGCCAATGCTCCATCTACGATTCCCGTCCCTTCGGCTGCCGCACGCATTTCTGCCAGGAAGCCGGCGGACCCGCGCCCCGCACGCTTGTGCGCGATCTCATTCAGCGGCTCGAAGACATCGACCATGCCCTCGGAGGATCCGGAGGAGTCAATCTCCCCACCGCCATCGCCGCTGCCCTCAACGACCGGCGCTGAAGACGCCCGGTTCCGCCACAGGATCCTAGCGGATGAAGTAGCTGAGGTTTTCCAGTTCCACCGCGAGGTCGACATTGTTCACCACGACGTTTTCCGGGACCTCAAGCACGACGGGAGCAAAGTTGAGAATGGCCTGAATGCCGGCGGCCACGAGGTCGTTGACGACCTGCTGAGCGACCGATGCCGGGATGGCGAGGATGGCGAGCTTGACGGCATTGGCTGATACGAATTCGCCAAGGTTCTTCATGGGGTAGACGGCGACCTTGGGATGACTGCGGGAAGGTTCGGCATCGAAGGCCGCCACGATTTCAAAGCCTTCCTTGTTGAAGCCGCTGTAGCGCAGCAGGGCAGCGCCGAGATTCCCCACGCCAACCAGAATGACCGGCTGCAGCCGCGTCGTGCCGAGCGTCTCGCCAATCGTCGCCGAAAGCGCCTCGACATTGTAACCAAGCCCGCGCGTTCCGAAATTGCCGAAGCTGGCAAGATCCTTGCGCAGCTGCGACGGCGTCACCCCGGCCGCCTTGGCGAGCGCTTCCGAGGAAACCGTCTCCACCTTGTTTTCACGGAGCCTCCGCAGGCAGCGCTGGTAGATCGACAGCCGGTAGACGGTCTTGCGGGGAATGTCGGGTTTGTCTGACATGAAAGCCAGCCGATTGAACTAGCTTGATCCGGCGACGGCAAGCTCGAATCGCGGGCGGCGCGGGGCATTTCCGCACCCGGGAACTGGCGGCCTCCGTATTGCCTTTGACCTGTGCCCCGGCATCCGCTACGCCTCCGCGCTCACGAATCACCTGAACCCCCAACCACAACTACTCATGGCCCTTCCCATTGGTTCCACCGCCCCCGATTTCAAACTGACCACGCTCGGAGCCAGCGGCCCCGAGTACGTGACCCTTTCCGAGCATGCCGGACGATCCGCGGTCGTACTCCTCTTCGTCCCCATGGCCTTCACGGGTGTCTGCACCGCAGAACTCTGCGAAGTCTCCGGCGGTCTCAATGAATACCAGGCCCTGCACGCCCGCGTGCTCGCCATTTCCGGCGACAATCCCTTCGCGCAGAAGGCATGGGCGGAAAAGGAAAACATCACCGTCACCCTCCTGAGCGATTACGACCACAGCGTCGCCCGCGCCTACGGCATCGCCTATGACAGCTTCCTTCCTGACAAGAATCTCGGTCAGGCAGGCGTTCCCAAGCGCTCGGCCTTCGTGATCGACAAGCATGGGGTCGTTCAGTACGCTGAATCCCACGACAGCCCGGGCGAATTGCCCGACTTTGCCGCGATCAAGGCGGTGCTCGCCGGGCTCGTCTGATTGGCCGGAACGGATTTCATTTCCCGCGACTGCGGGCGGCACTCCCTGTTTCGGGCCGGTGCCGCCCGCATTTGTTTCGAGACTGGCATGACACCGCAATCCGTCACTTCCCGCCGGACGAAGCCCAACCGGTGTTTCCTTGCGCTGAGCGCGGCCCTTGGCTTCGCCGTCCTGCCGTCGTGCACGGGCATTCCGCGGGGCTGGAACCTGGCGAAGTCCGCCCGGCCGCAGGATCCCGCCACGGGTGCATGGGTCGGAACGTGGCGCAGCGAGGTCAACGGTCACCACGGCGGCCTGCGCGCGGTCGTGGAGCCGCTGCCCGGGCAGCCGGACACGCTCCGTTTCCGCTACCGTGCTTCATGGATGAGGATTCTCTGTGCGGGATTCACGGTCGATTGCGCAGTGACCCGCCAGCGGGACGGCTCGCTGCGCGTGAGCGGTTCCAAGGACCTCGGCCGGGCCTTCGGCGGCACCTTCGAACACAGCGGGTCCATCCGCGATGGCCGGCTGTCGGCGACCTATGCCGCCTCCATCGACCGAGGCACCATGGAACTGCGTCGGCTCAACCGCTGAAGGCTTTCCACCTGGACAGCCAGCAGGGGTCGGGGCAAGGTTCGCAAGCCATGGACGACCTTTTTGACGAGCATGACGGCCCGGTCGGTGCGCCCGATCCCATGCCGGGACGCGGCATTCCGCTGGCCGCACGCATGCGTCCACAGTCGCTCGATGAATACGCCGGGCAGCAGCATATCCTCGGACAAGGGAAACTCCTGCGCCGCGCCGTGGAGGCCGACCGCTTCACTTCCCTGATCTTCTACGGACCGCCCGGGGTCGGCAAGACCTCGCTGGCCCAGCTCATTGCCCGGCGGACGGAATCTCGCTTCGTGAATCTGAGCGGCGTGGAATCGAATGTGGCCGACATCCGGAAGGCGGTGGAAGCCGCGGAATCGCTGCGGAGGATGCACGGACGGCCGACGACGCTTTTTGTCGACGAGATTCACCGCTTCAACAAATCACAGCAGGACGTCCTGCTGCCGTGGATCGAACGCGGCACGGTGCGCTTCATCGGGGCCACCACGCACAATCCCTTCTTCTATGTGAATAGTCCGCTGGTGTCGCGCTCGCAGGTTTTCCAGCTCGAGCCACTGGCGAATGCCGATATCGAGGCCGTGCTGCGGCGGGCGCTGAGCGATGACGAACGGGGTCTGGGATCGCTCTCCATTCAGGCCCACGACAATGCCCTGAGCCACCTTGCGACCATGGCGGACGGCGATGCCCGCAAGGCGCTCACGGCGCTGGAACTGGCAGTTCTGACGACGCCTCCCGACGCCGCGGGCCTCATTGTCATCGATCTCGCGGCGGCCGAGGAAAGCATTCAGCGCAAGACTGTGGTGTACGATGCCGACGGCGATGCGCATTACGATACGATCAGTGCCTTCATCAAAAGCATCCGCGGGAGCGATCCCGATGCCGCGCTGTACTGGCTCGCCAAAATGCTGCACGCAGGAGAAGATTTCCGCTTCATTGCCCGGAGGCTCGTGATTGCCGCGAGCGAGGACATTGGTCTGGCCGACAGCAATGCTCTGCGGGTGGCCATCGATGCATGGCAGGCGGCCGAATTCGTCGGGCTCCCGGAAGGCCGCATTCCGCTGGCCCATGCCACCGTCTACCTTGCCACCGCGCCGAAGAGCAACAGCGCCTACGCTGCCCTCGGAGCAGCCCAGCAGGACGTCGCCAGCGGACGCACCCTCGAAGTTCCCCGCCACCTCCGCTCCACCGCCTACAAGGGAGCCGGCACCCTCGGCCATGGCGAGGGCTACCGCTACGCACACGATTACGACGGCAACTTCATTCCCCAGGCCTACCTTCCGGAAGGCCGTCGCTACTACGAACCGACAGCCAATGGGCAGGAAGCCCGCATCCGCGAGCGGCTCGATTTCTGGCGCCGCCAATTCGAGGAAAACGCAGGCCATCCCCCGCCCTGAGCGCAGCGGGATCAACCATGCTGGCGGATGACCTCGAGAAATGGCTCGAGATACTTGCGCGCCTTCGCTTCTCCGATCCCCCGGATCCGCAATCCCTCGGCCATGCTGCGCGGCCGCAGCCTCGTGAGGAATTCCAGCGTCTGATTATTGAAGATGAGATAGGCCGCCACGCCCTCGCGCGCCGCCATGGCACTGCGGGTCTCACGCAGCCTGCGGTAGAGCGCTTCATCAAATCCCATCTCGGCCAGTTGCACGACCGCCGCCCCCCCCTGAGCCGGACGCTGGCCTCCCGAGGCTGCCGCCGGCCAGTTGATCCGCAGCCGTCCACCCGATTTCATGAAGTCAGCCCCGGCCGGCGTCAGGGTCACCACAGGGTATTCGCCTCCGGATGTGATGAGGTAGCCCGCGGCTTCCAGTTCCCGGAACAAGGCGAGCACGAAGGCCTGACCATGATCGCGCAGCGCTCCGTAGGTCGAGAGTTCATCGAGCCGGGCACCGATGACTTCCCGCGAGCGGCTTCCCGTGAGCATGCCTGCGATGCGGGCCCGGCCGAACCTGCCCTGCCATTGCGCACCACGGTGATTTCCTCGGCAGTCGCTTCCCGGGCACCTTCGCGCTGACTGGCGGCCCGGCAGACATCGCAGTTCCCGCAGACCGCGGCATCGGCTTCCCCGAAATACTCCAGAATCCTCTGCTGACGGCATTGCCGGGCATCAGCCCAATCAATCATGCGGCGCAGCTTGTCGCGGTCCCGGCGTTCCTTTTCCTCCATGCCGGCCCGGTCCATCTGCAGATCCGAAGCCTTGATGTCGGGCTGCCGCAGCCTCGTCCCGCGGATGCGCTGGCCCGGGACATCGAATCGTTCCAAATATCCCTGACGCACGAGAACCGCGAGAGCACTGCCCACCGTCATGCCGTTCTTTTCCTCGAGCCATTCCGAAAGCTGCTCAATGCTGGCCATGACTTCGTGCCGCGCGTCCGCCTTGCTGCGCAGCAACTGGTAGAGGGCCGCCACGGCCGCGGGCGTGGGATTGCTGCCATCGATGAAGAAATCCTGCGTCCGCGTGTCCGCATAATTGTAGAGCAGTTCGCACCAGCCAGGTTCACCATCGCGTCCCGCCCGACCCGCTTCCTGATAATACGCTTCCAGACTCCCCGGGATCTCGAAATGGACCACGAAGCGCACGTCGGATCGGTCAATCCCCATCCCAAAGGCATTCGTGGCCACGGCCACCGCGGCCCGCCGCGAAATGAATTCCTCCTGCAGCCTCGCCCGCTCGTCTTCCCTCATGCCCCCATGATAGGCAATCACCCGGATGCCCCACGATTCCATTTCCTCGGCCACTTCATCGACCCGGCCACGCGTCGAACAATACACCACGCCAGTCCCATGCTGCGCCACCACCGCCCGCAGACGATCGTATTTGTCTTTTACCCGCGCACAGGGCGTCACATTGAGACTGAGATTGGGACGGGCAAATCCGCTCACGCATTCCTCGTGATCGACAAGACGCAGTTGCCGGACAATGTCCGCCCGCACCTCCGGGGTGGCCGTGGCCGTCAGGGCAATCACCTGCGGTCTCCCGAGCGACTCGAGGGCTTCACCCAGCCTCTGATAATCCGGACGGAAATCGTGTCCCCACTGGGAAATGCAATGTGCTTCATCGACCGCGAACAGGGCGATGTCGACGGTGCGCAGCGCTTCCACGAAGGCGCGCTGACGGAACCGCTCGGGCGCGATGTAGACCAGCTTGAGATCCCCACGCCGCAGGGCCGCAATCCGTTCGCGCTGCACGGAGGCATCCACCGTGCTGTTGATGACTTCCGCGGCCACACCCCGGCGCTGCAGGGCATCGACCTGATCCTTCATGAGGGCAATGAGCGGACTCACCACCACCGTGACCCCATCCATGATGAGAGCAGGCAGCTGATAGCAGAGGGATTTCCCTCCGCCCGTCGGCATGATGGCGAGGGCATCCCGGCCGCTCAGCAGAGCCGAGACGATTTTCCCCTGCCCTTCGAGAAACTGCCGGTGCCCGAAGACACGCTCAAGGACCGCAAGGGGATCGTGCGGCCGCTGCTCATCGCTCATGGCCGTTCTCCCATCTGCCCGTCAGACCGTGCCCCGGCCGATCCCGCGATACGTGAAGCCCTGTTCCCGCATGGCTCCCGGATCCAGCAGGTTCCGTCCATCGAAGACAAGCGGACTCATCATCATCGCGCGCACTGCCCCGAAATCCTGCACGGCAAACTCCGGCCACTCCGTCGCAATGACGAGCGCCTCGGCGTCCTTGACCGCTTCCATGGGACTGTTTGCAAAGATGAGCCGCGATGCGACCTCAAGGTGCCGGGCATTCTCCATGGCCTTGGGATCGTAAACGGTCACATGCGCTCCCTCTCGCACCAGCGACTCCACGAGCGAAATGGCCACGGAGGAACGGATGTCGTCCGTGTTGTTCTTGAAGGCGAGTCCCCACACGGCGATGCGCTTGTCCTCGAGTACCCAGAGGGCATCGCGGATTGATTTCAGGAAGCGCTGCTGCTGGCCACGGTTGATTTCCTCCACCTCCTTGAGCAGGCGGAAGGGAACTCCGAGCTGCTCGCTGATGGCAATGAATGCCGAAATGTCCTTGGGGAAGCAGGATCCACCGTAACCGATGCCGGCATTGAGGAAGTTGCGTCCGATGCGGCGGTCCATCCCGATTCCCTCCGCCACTTTTTCGACGTCCGCTCCGCTGGCTTCGCAGATCTGGCTGACGGCATTGATGTAGGAAATCTTGAGCGCGAGGAAGCTGTTGGCGGCGTGCTTGATGAGTTCGGCGCTGTTGATGTCGGTGATCAGAATGGGTGCATCGAAGGGTTCGTAGACCTTCTTCATCCGGGCGATGGCTTCCTCGCTGTTCGCTCCGACGACGATGCGGTCCGGATTCATGAGGTCGTCCACCGCACAGCCTTCGCGCAGGAATTCCGGATTGCTGACGACATCGAAGGGAACATTGGGCGCATAGCGCCGGATCGTGTCGGCCACCTTGTCCCCGGTCTTCACCGGGACCGTGCTCTTATCCACTATGACCCGGTATTCCTTGAGAACCTGGGCAATTTCCCGCGCCACTTTTTCGATGAACCGCAGATCGACACTGCCATCCGGCTGCGGAGGCGTCGGCACGGCAATGAAAATGACCTCGCCGAAATCCACGCCCTCGCCCGTGCTCGCTGTGAACTTGAGCCGTCCGGCCTCCACATTCCGCTTCACCAGTTCCTCGAGACCGGGTTCGTAAATGGGCACTTCGCCACGCAGCAGGCGCTCGATCTTCTGCTGATTGTTGTCCACGCACATCACTTCGTGTCCCACTTCCGCAAAACAGGCGCCAGTGGTCAGTCCCACGTAGCCGGATCCAATAATCGTCAGTTTCATAAGGTCATTCGCACGCGTGGACATGATTCGGATGACGTCCCGCGGTTGCCTTCCATCCTTCCCAGAGCCAGATCCGTCAATGGGTTTCAAGCGACACGCGTCGCCCGAAGACCTTGTGCAGCACGGTGCGGGCGGCATGCCATCCGCACATGCCGTGCACGCCCGGACCGGGCGGCGTCGATGCGGAACAGAGGAAGATATCGCCTGCCGGCGTGGTCCATGGATTCCACCGCATCACAGGCCGCGTGTAGAGTTGTCTGGCATCGACGACCCCGCCAATGACATCGCCACCCACATTGTTGGGATTGTAGGCCTCGTAGGCCGCCGGACCCATGACGCTTTCGGCAAGCACCGTGTCGCGGAAACCCGGCGCAAAGCGCTCGATCTGCCCGAGTATGGCTGCACGCATGTCCTGCGTGGATCCATGCGGGACATGGCAATACGCCCAGGCCACATGGCGTCCGGCGGGAGCCCGGTCGGGATCGCAGACGCTCTGCTGCGCCACGAGCACAAACGGCCGGTCATTCTGCCGCGTCCCCCAGCAATCGCGCTCACTGGCTTCCACTTCCTCATGACCACCACCCACGTGCACCGTCCCAGCCCGACGGCATCCTTCGTTGGTCCATGGGATCGGCTCGCTGAGGGCGAGATCGAGTTTGCAGACACCCGGTCCGTACCGGTAGCGTCGCAGACGCCGGACGTAGCCATCGGGCAACCGGCTGCCGCAGACCGACGTCAGTTCCCGCGGACTGGTATCGAAGAGGTAGGCAGACGCGGACGGAAGCTCCGCAAGGCTGCGCACCCGCCAGCCGCACACGATTTCGCCACCCGACGCTTCGAGGCAGCGCACCAGAGCAGCAGCCAGTTGCCCGCTTCCGCCACGCACCACGGGCCAGCCTCCACTGTGACCAGCCATGCCGAGGGCGAGCCCCACCGCAGAGGTCAATCCCCGCTCGAGCGGCAGCACGGAATGAGCCGCATTGCCCGCAAAGAGGGCCTGCACTTCCGCAGTCCGGAACGATCCCCGTACCAGCGCAGCCGCACTGCGCACCGCCGTGCGCCCGAATTTCATGAGCCCCACCATATCCCGAGGGACCACCGGCAGCGGACCCAGCAGATCGTGCCACAGCCGCGGCAGACGTTCCACGAGCGGACCGAAAATGCCCCGCCAGGCGGCCCCGTCTGATCCCATTCCGTCGACCGTCCGCACGAGGTCCCGGTACATGAGGCCCGCCCGCCCGCCATCCAGCGGATGCGCCACCACCACCTCGGGATGCCGCCATTCCAGGCCAAACCGCTCCAGTCCCAGACTTCCGAAAAATGGCGACGCCATCCCCATCGGATGCACCGCGCTGCACACATCATGCCGGAATCCCGGCAAAGTCAGTTCCGCCGTCCGCATGCCCCCGCCCGGCAGCGCCGCCGCCTCCACCACCAGCACGCCGAGTCCCTCCCGCGCCAGAGCCACCGCGGCAGCCAGCCCGTTCGGAC
>CAZSDE010000057.1:0-3647 GCA_964605435.1 uncultured Akkermansia sp. | reverse complement strand
GCTTTGCTTTGGATTTCCTCGACCCTCCATGCGCCACCGTTCACCTGCTCCCCCGTCCTGTCCACCGACTCCCGAAGCCAGACCATGGAAGGAAAACAGAAAAACAAAAGCCCGGCTGCTGCACCCAAACGGTACCCCAGCCGGGCCAAACCTGCGGAGCAAATCCTCAGATCGCCTTCTTGATCGCGGAAGACGGCACGAAGCGCACGGTCTTGCTCGCCTTGATCGTCATGCTCGCACCCGTCTTCGGATTGCGGCCCTTGCGCGCCTTCCGGGTCGCCAGCTTGAAGGTGCCGAAGCCGATCACCTGAACAGCCTTGTCCTTCTTGACTCCCTTGACGATGGAATCGAGCACTGCCGCCACGGCGTCCGCTGCAGCCTTCTTGCTGGTGTCTTTGCCGAGCGACTTCTGCACGGCCTCAATGAGTTCTGCTTTGTTCATGAACGTAGGTTGGTTTTGATTGACGGCAGCCGGGCCCGAGGAAAGGCTCAGCCGCACGGGGTTCCTTATGGATTCAGGCAATTCCTGTCAATCACTTGTCAGGAAATTTAGTTATCAAAAAGCCGCATATCGCTTCTTTAATTCACAAAACAATGAATCCTCCTCCCTTTCTCCTGAAACGCCCATCGGTTGATCCCACGGCCTTTGTGGCACCGGGCGCGGTGCTGCTGGGCGATGTCACCATAGGGCCCGAAGCGAGCATCTGGTACCAGGCTGTTCTGCGCGGCGACATCAACCGGATAACCATCGGGCGCGGCTCCAACATTCAGGATGGTTCGGTGGTGCATCTGTCGGAGATCCATGGCTGTCATGTGGGTGACTACGTGACGGTTGGGCATATGGCCATGCTGCATGCCTGCACGATCGGCGACGAGTGCCTCATTGGCATGGGGGCAATCATTCTGGACGGAGCGGAGATTGGCGCGCGGTCGATCATTGGAGCCGGCGCGGTGGTGACGCAGGGTAAAAAAATTCCTCCCGGTTCGATGGTCATGGGGACACCTGGAAAGGTCGTGCGGGAGCTTTCCGCGGACGAACAGGCGGAGCTGAAAGGCTGGGCGGAGCGCTACACGCGCCTCATTCCGCATTACCGCCAGCTGGGGCTGGCCGATCTGTCGCACACCCGTCCTCAGGAAGGCCTGCATTCATGAAGCCCGGGAAACGCCTCACGATTTCGCAGGATCCGGTCGTTCTGCCGGATGGCTTTGCCAGCGGCCAACTGGGCGCGGAACTGATCTTCCTTGGCCGGGTCCGGGGCACCGAAAATGGCGAGCCGATTACCGGAATTCTGTATACATGCTACGAAGCGATGGCGCAGCAGGAACTGGAACGCATTCATGCGGAAATCACGGAGGCCCATGGTCCGCACGACGTCATCATTCACCATCGTATCGGCTTTGTGCCGAATGGCGAGGCGTCCCTGCTGATTGCCTGCGGCACCCGTCACAGTCCGGAAGCCTTCACGCTCGTGCGTGCCTACCTGGGCCGCATCAAGGAATCGCTTCCCGTCTGGAAGCATTGCCAGCCACGTGACGTTTCCATGCCCGCTTCCCTCTGACAGCCAACCGCTTTTTCCTATTGCCATGTCCACGCCTGCCCGTTCCGCGACTCTTGATCTTCTGCAGCGATACTACGCTGCCTTTCAGTCGGGCGACCGAGCCACCATGCTATCGCTGCTGAGCGACGATGTGCAGCACGACATCAATCAGGGCGGACGGGAGAGCGGCCGCGAGGCCTTCCGGGTTTTCATGGAACGGATGGACCGGTGCTACGAGGAAAGGCTGAGCGGGCTGACCCTGTTGGCCTCGGATTGCGGGACGCGCGGGGCTGCCGAGTTCACGGTGCATGGACGGTACCTGGCCGCCGATGACGGACTGCCGCCGGCGCGCGGTCAGTGCTACGAACTGCCCGCCGGCGCGTTCTTTGCGGTGCACGACGGTCGCATCACCCGCGTCACCATGTACTACAACCTCGAGGACTGGATCGCTCAGGTCGCGGAGTGAACCATGGGGGGTGCCCTCCGTGTCGGCAGCAGTGAATCCGGTTACCTTGCATCTCGACAACGGGAAGCGATCCCGGTAGGAATGCAGGCATGCAATTCCTGCGCTGCACGGCCACATGGCTGGCTCTTGGACTCGGCCTTTTGTCTGCGGCCCCGGAGCCACTTGCCATCCGCAATGATTCCTTTGAAGAACAGAAGGATTCGCTGAATGGGGACGGCGATGCCACGCCCATCGGCAATGATCCGGGCGACTACACGCTGGCGAATGTGCCGCAGTGGACCGCGGTGAGCGCAGGCCTTTTCCATCCGGACACGCCGCTCGATTTTGCGCCTGATGGCGATCTGGTGGCCTTTGTGGACAATGGCGGCAGCCTTACTCAGCCGCTGTCGCTTCCCAATGGCACACCGGTCACGGCACTGCCCGTCCGGCGCATTGCGGTGTCCGCCCTCGTGCGCGGTCGGAGCGGCGGACAACCTGCGGCCACCATTGCGCTCCGCAGCGGATCCACCAGCCTGACCCCCCCGGTTCCCCTGCCCGTGCCAGCCAATCCGGATGGCTACAGCAGGACGGAAGCCACCGTGAGCCTGCCGGCCTCACTCGACCCCAGCGTGCTGGGACAACCCCTCACTCTGGTCATCGCGTCGGCAGGCCAGCAGCTGAACATCGACAAGGTATCCGCAACCGTCGCCACGCCCCCCCGCATCGTGGCGTTCTCGGTCAGCCCGCAGCCCGCCACCGCGGGACAATCCCTGAGCGTGAACTGGACCGTCGAGAACGCCGACACCCTGACCCTTGACGGACGCGATGTCACCGGGCTCGCATCGGCCACGCTGACGGCTCCGGCCTTTCCGGGAAGGATCACACTGACGGCGACCAACGCGGACGGCACTTCGACCAGCGAGCTGCCCGTCAGAGTGGTCCCGGCTCCGTTGCCACCGCCGCCCGTACGCCTCACGGAAGCCGTCACGGACAACACCAGCGGACTGCGCGACGAAGACGGATCCCTCCAGGATTGGCTCGAACTGGAGAATGCCACAGACCAGGCCGTTTCGCTCGCGGGATGGCATCTCAGCGATGACCCCGTCAATCCCCGGTAGTGGAGATTCCCCCATGTGGCCGTTCCTGCCGGAGGACGGTTCGTGGTCTTTGCTTCAGGCAAAGACCGCAGCACGATTCCACTGCACACGAATTTCCGGCTCTCCAATGCCGGGGAAACCGTGGTGCTGTCGGATCCGGACGGACGCCCCGTGAGCCGTCTCGAAATTCCCGCGTTGCCTGCCAACCGTGCCTTCGGGCTCGGCTTCGGATCCAGCGGAGGGACGGTCAGCCTGCTTGCCCCGGAAGCACCCGTCCGCTGGCTGGCTCCCACGGGCTCCGTCGATCCCGCATGGCGGGGCAGTGCCGCCTTCGATGACAGCGCATGGTCGGCGGGCGCATGGGATTTCGGTTTCAGTGAAACCAACGTGACCGCCTACGGTGTGCCCACTGGCACGGTGGGATCGCAGACGTATTCCGGCGCGCTTGGGATGGATTTCGATGCTCTGCGGCCCGTCACGGTGAGCGAACTCGGCTGTTTCGACAGCAGTGCCAATGGATTGAGCCGCACCATCACGGTCGTCCTGTGGTCGCGGCGGCAGAATGGC
>CAZSDE010000056.1:12250-12519 GCA_964605435.1 uncultured Akkermansia sp. | reverse complement strand
GCTGCCTCGTGTGGCGCAGCCGAAGCAGTGGAAGGCGTTGCGGGTGGGGGAGACGGTGAAGGAGGGTGTGCGTTCCGAGTGGAAGGGGCAGCAGGCCTTGAACGAGGTGCCTGCGCGTTTGAGGGGGAAGTACGAGGAGATGAGATCGACGATGCTGACGGTATCGATGACCTGCCGGATGGATTCCTCGGCGATGCGGCTCATGAAGTGGGCGGGGATCAGTCGCGCCGGCCCGGACGCCCCTCGCGGGCGTCGAAGTCGGTGATCAG
>CAZSDE010000056.1:7422-12240 GCA_964605435.1 uncultured Akkermansia sp. | reverse complement strand
CGATGCTGACGGAATCGATGAGCTGCCGGTTGAATTCCACGGCGATTCGGCCCGTGGGGAGGTCGGGCGGGGACCAGTCGCGCCGGCCCGGGGTGATCCGTGACGGTTCGGGGGCGTGGCTGGCCGGGCTGGGTGAGTTGAGGGAGGGGAGGGGGAAGGAGAGGTGGGCTTCGTGGGTAGGGGTGCTGGTGAGGGAGACAGTTGCTCCGGATTGGGCGGCGAGGGTTTCGACGATGCGCCACGAGAGGGAGGTGGTGCGCAGGTCGCGGGCGGTTTCATTGAGGCTGGGGCTGCTGTCGGAGACGGTGAGGTGAGCGGATCGTGGGGAGACGCGCAGGGTTATGCTGATGAGGCTACTGGGGATGGAGGAGCAGGCCTGGAGGGCGAGGCTGAGGAGTTCGCCGAGGATGACGCCTAGGGTGATGGCGGACTTCTGGGGCAGCGGGAGGGGGTCGGTGCTGACTGAGATGCGCAGGGCTGCGGGGTCGGTGCGGCGCGATTCGAGGAAGGCGTGGGAGAGTTCGGAAGTGTAGCGGGCGAAGTCGACCGGGTCGGATTCGCTGGAGATGAGGCGGTAGATGAGAGCGATGCAGGAGAGGCGGTCGCGGCTGGCGTTGATGGCGTCGCGGACGGGACCGCCGGGGGCCTGGTCGGCCTGGAGGGCGAGGAGGCTGGAAAGCAGCTGGACGTCGTTGCGGGCGCGGTGGAGGGTGATGGAGGGGCGGTGATCCGTCGGGTTTTCCGCGGGAGGAGGCGTAAGCAGAGCGAGGAAGCCGCGGGAGCCGGAGCCGTCGTCGGCTGAGGGGACGAGTTCGACGGAGACGGGGAGGGGGGAACCGCTCTGGTGGATGGCCTTGGTGGTGGTTTGCCAGCGTCGCAGGGAGTTGAGGTGGCTGCTGATTTCGGTACTGAAGCCGCTGGGATTGTCGGGCTGGAAGAGGCGGTAGAGGCCTTGACCGGCGAGTTCGCGGAAGGGGAATCCGAGGAATTTTTCCGCGGCTGGGTTGAGGCTGGTGATGCGGCCGCGGTCGTTGAGCAGGATGGCTGGGATGGAGAGATTATGGAGCCAGGGGCTGGGGCTGGAGGCATTGGCGGCGCTGGAGGCGACGGCGGTGACGTCGCGGATGACGAGGCCGAACTGCTGTGATTGGCCGGGCTGGATGGGGGCGGCGAAGGAGCAGCGGGTTTCGGCTTCCGGGTGCGAGCGGAGCCGGTCGATCATGGTGTCGAGGGGCAGTTGTTCTGCGATGGAGGGCAGCAGGGTTTCGAGGGTGCGGCCCGCGGGGGATTCTCCGCAGGGGAGGGGTAATGGGAAGTCGCGCGAGTGCGAGCAGGCGAGGATGTGTCCGGAGCTGTCGATCTGGAGGATGAGGTCCGGGATGATGGTGGCGAGGGTGGGGGAATCGGCAGGGGCGGCGGGTTGGCTGCGGGTGGGGAGAGGGTGGAGGAAGAGGGCAGTGGAGACGGGAGAACCGTCGGGGTTTCTGGTGATGGAGAGGCTGAGGCTGACGGGAGTGAGGGAGCCGTCGCGGGCGGTGATGGAGGTTTCGATGGGTGGGTTGGAGTCGGATTCGTGGGATTGAGAACCGGCGATGCGGCGGATGAGTTCCGTTTCCGTGGGTGGGAGGATGGAGCCGATGCCGGCGCGGCGGATTTCGAGCCGGGAGAATCCGGTGAGGCTGATGAAGGCAGGATTGACCTCGGTGATGCTGCCTGCGGTGTTGAGGATGGCGACGGCGGCGGCGCAGTTCTGGAATAGGCCGCGGTAGCGGGCTTCGCTGGCGCGGAGGGATTGTTCTTCGAGGCGGGCGTCGGTGACGTCGAAGATGGTGATGAGGAGGTGGTGGGATGGGAGTGGGGAGGGACGGAATTCGATTTCCTTGAGGATGCCATCGTTGGTGCGCATGGAGCAGGTCCATGGCTGGCGGCGGCGCCAGACGCGTTCCCACCATTCGTCGAGGATCTGGTCGGGCTGGTGCTGCGGGGAAGCGAGGCCGCGCTGGAGCCATGCGTTCATGGAACCGCATTCTGCGGCGCTGAAGCCGAGTACGAGTCGGTGCTGGGGGTTGGCGTAGAGAAGATCGGCCATCTCGCTGAGGACGATGATGCCGAAGGGGGTGGCTTCGGTGATGGCTTCGAAGGAAGGGCCTCGGGAGGGGGAGGTGGGAGCGTTGGTGGGGCTGCTGATGGAAGCGGAGAGGCAGAGGCCGTTGTTCTGGGGGTGGGGGGCTGGGAGAGGGGAAGCGAGCCAGTGGAATGCCGGGTGGGGAGGGTTGGCGGGCAGGAGGGCGGGACCGGCGAGGCGGGGCCAGGGTGACGGGGGTGTGGGGGGGTCGTGGGCGGCTCCGAGGAGTTCCTGGAGGCGGGACCTTGCGGCGTCGCGGCGTTCCGGTGGGACGAGGGCGTGCCAGAGGAAGGTCTGGCCTGGCGTGATGGCGGGGCAGGCGAGAAAGGCGTGAGCGGAGCATTCCGTGATGCGTCCGGCTGCGTCGACGCAGATGGACGGGGGTGAGTCCGGCGGTTCTGAGGGGGCGGCAGGCTGTGCTGAGAGGTGTGATGGCTGAGCGGTGCTCATGGTGGGGGCGCTCAGCGGCATTCGATTTTCCAGAGGGATTTGTCGCTGCGGACGAAGACGGCCTGATTGGCGAGAGATGGGGTGCAGAGGATGGGTTCGCCTAGGTCGAGGCGAGCGGTGATGCGGCCTTCGGGAGCGCTGGTATCGGCGGCGATGAGGGTTCCGAGTTCGCTTCCGATGAAGAGGATGGGGCCGGCCATGACAGGGCTGCCGCTGAATTTCCCGTCGAGGCGGAGTTTCCATGGGCGGGAGCCATCGTCGAGGCTGGCGCAGGTGAGGACTCCGGCGCTGCTGACGGAGAAGAGGTTATTGCCATGGATGACGGGGCTGGCGGTATCGGCGGGCACCTGAGGGGATTCCCATGCCAGCTGGGGAGGGGTGGTGCCGCTGCTGAGTTTCCAGAGAGCGTGGCCCTTGCCTGGGCGTGGCTGGGCGAGCCATGGGCCGCTGACGGTGATGGAGGGTATGGAGCTGCCGGGGCCGGGGAGTTTCCAGCGTTCGCGGCCGGTGTCGGGGTCGAGGGCGGCGGCTCCGTCGCGGGAGGCGATGATGAGGGTTTCCGAGCCATCGGGGTCGCGCTGGACAGCTGGAGAGGTCCAGTTGGCGTCCTTGGGGCCTGGGCGGGTCCAGAGGGTGGTGCCGGTTTCGCGGCTGATGCCTGCGGTGAAGCTTTCGGAGTCGTTTTCGATCTGGGTGATGAGGGAATTTCCGGCGATGATGGGGGAGGAGGCGAGTCCGAGGCTATTGGCGGCGTTGGGGAAGTCTACCATGAGACCGCGGAGCCAGATGAGATTTCCGTCGAGGTCGAGGCAGAGGAGGTCGTTGGACGAGAAGAGGGCGAAGATCCGGGAACCGTCCGAGCATGGGGTGGGGGCGGCGTTGCAGGTTTTCTCGTGGCACATGGTGCGGCCGGTGGCTCGGAAGGAGCGTTCCCAGAGGCTGTTTCCGGTGGTGGCGTCGAAGCAGAGGACGTGGAGGGTTTCCTGTTTCGGGCCGCTGGAGGCGGTCAGGAAGACGCGGTTACCGGCGATGAGCGGGGAGGAGAGACCGCGTCCGGGGAGTGGGGCTTTCCATGAGAGGGCGAGATTTCCTGCGCCTGCGGTGGTGGGGGCGTTGCCGCTGGAGAGGGGGCCTCGGAACTGCAGCCAGTCCGATGCCGGGCAGAACTGGGGGGTGGGGGGGGGGGGGGGGGGGGGGGGGGCGGCTTTCATGGCACCCTGCGGTGGGGGGGGGGGGGGTGCAGGGCAAGCGCGGGGGGGGAAGGGAAGGCGGGGCCTTCGGGAATGGGGGATTCAGGCAGTGGGGGAGGCCAGCGCGTTGAGGAGCAGGGATGTGTGTCTGGCAGGGGAAACCTTGGGAAAAACGGCTTCGATGGTGCCGGAGGAACTGATGAGGAAGGTTGTCCGTTCGGTTCCCATGGATTTCCGCCCATAGAGGTTCTTTTCGACCCAGACTCCGTAGCTGCTGGCGATGGAGTGATCGGGGTCGCTGATGAGGGGGAAGGGCAATTGGTATTTCAGCGTGAAGCGTCCGTGGCTTGCGGGCGAGTCGGTGCTGATGCCGAGGAGGGCGGCGCGGGATTGGATTTCCGGCCATGCGTCGCGCAGGCTGCAGGCCTGGGTTGTGCAGCCGGGGGTGGCGTCTTTGGGGTAGAAGTACAGGATGACGCGCTGGCCGCGCAGGCTGGCGAGCTGGATGGTGGCGTTTTCCGTCAGGCCTTGTCCGGCGGCCGGTGCTGTGAAGTCGGGGGCCATCGAGCCGATGGCGGGGTAGGGAGGCATGGGATGGGGGAGGTGCGATGGACTGGTGGACAGAATGGTTCAGCTGAGTATGCTTGCGGGCATGAGTGAGATCATTCCTGCGGCTGTGCAGACGTCGGTTTCGTCGGTGGTGCAGTCCGGGGTGGGGCTGGGGGCGGTACTGGCGGTGGTGTGTTCGTGGGAGCGGAACCGGTCGGTGCTGCTGGCGGCGGTCGCTGGATTATTCAACTGGTTCTATGTGATTTACTTTGTGCTCACGCGGCGGCCTGGGGAAACGCGGCGGGAGTCATGACGATTTCCGGAGTTGTTCGCTGGCGTCGTTGAGGGTTCTGCGTTCTTCCGGGGAAAGGCTCTCGATTCCATGGTCGGCGATTTTATCGAGGATGGCGTTGATGCGTTCAGCGTTGGGGCTTTCGCGTGGGAGGGAGGGTCTGGGGGTGATTTTCGGGTGAGGGGATGGGCTGGGGGGTGCGTCGGAGCGGT
>CAZSDE010000056.1:0-7412 GCA_964605435.1 uncultured Akkermansia sp. | reverse complement strand
GTTTTTGGGTGGGGGAGCTGGCGGGGTAGGGGGGGGGAAGTGGGGGGGAGGGGGTCGAAAAAGGAAAGAAAGGGGGAAATAGGGGGGGGTCTCACGATTTTTGGGTTTTTGGGGGGGGGGGGTGGGGGGGGGGGTGCCTGGGAGAGTTTGCGTGAGGTCGCATGGTCTGGGGATCTGGGCAGGGCGGAGCGGAAGCGGCTGGTCAGGGAAGCGAAGCGTGGGGAGAGGCCGATGCGGCGAAGGTAGAAGTAGGTGATGGCGGCGTTGCCGAGGAGGAGGATGGCTGCGGTGGCATTGCGGCTGCCGAGGAATTGGAGGAGGAAAATTGCGGTGAGGGCGGCGGCCCAGTATTTGAATTTCCAGCCGAAGATCCATTCGGCGTCGGGCAGGAGGAAGGCGACGGCGAGGAAGAGGGGAAAGTGGACGAGGGAGGGGTTGTTGAGAATGTATCCGCTGGTTCCTGGGACGAGCTGGAGGAGAACGAGGGTGAGGGCTGGGGCGAGGGTGAGGCTGAGGTAGAGTTTGAGGAGGGCGGCAGGGCCGAAGTGGTCTTCGACGATGCGGGACCATTGCCAGAGCCAGAGCATTTCGAGGAGGAACCAGATGCTTGCGGAGTGAACGAGGACGTGGGTGAGGAAGGTCCATGGAGCGGACAGGAAGGCTGGGGGGGAACCTGCCGAAGAGAAGGACATCCACGAGGACCAGGTTGCCGGAGAGATGATGGTGCCGGCGATGAGGGCAGCGCAGTGGATCACCACGAGGAGGGTGTGGAGCCTCACGGGGTGGCCGCGGAAGTGGAAGATGGGGCGGAAATCGCTTCCAGCGGAGAAGATGGACATGGTGGGCAGGCTAGCGGGTTTCCACCACAGCTGCAAGCGGCTGGGACTGCGGCGCTGGCGTTCCCCCTGCTGCAATTCCGATTGTCAGGGTTGGTGAGGGGCGGCAGCATGGCGACATGAAGAGCATGACAGGATTTGGCCGGGGAGAGGCATCGGATGGGGAATTGCGGTGCCGGGTGGAGCTGTCATCCGTGAACCGGAAGCAGGGAGATATCGAGGTGCGGCTGCCGCGGGAGCATGGTGGGTTGGAGGTGGAGATCCGGCGCCGTGCTGCGGGGGTGCTGTCGCGGGGGAGGCTGGCGGTAGCGGTGATTGTGGAGAGGATGAGCGGTTCCGGGGCAGAGTTGAGGGTCGACCGGGGGCTGGCGGCGCAGTATGCGGAAGCGCTGAAGGAACTGGACCGGGAGCATTTTGGCGCGAGGGGGCAGGTTGGTGCGGAGGCGCTGTTGAGGGCACCTGGCGTTTTTGTGGTGAGCGAGCAGGCCAGCGGGTCGGTGGAAGCGGTGAGTGTGCTGGTGATGAAGGCGCTTGAGAAGGCACTGGTGGAGTGGGATCGGGCGAGGGCGCGCGAGGGCAGTCATCTGAGGCGGGGTCTCGAGACGCGGCTGGGAGTGCTTGCGAAGCTGGGGAAGGCGATCCGGAAGGAGTCCGGGGCCGTGCCGCAGGCGCACCGGGAGGCGCTCATGAGGAGGTTGGGCGAGGCGGGACTGCCTGTGGACCTTGGGGATGAGCGCATTTTGCGGGAGGTGGCTCTGTTCGCCGACCGCTGTGACATTTCGGAGGAACTTTCGCGGCTGGGGGGGCATCTGGAGGAATTCCGGAGGCTGTGCCGGGCGGACGAACCGTCGGGTCGGGCCATGGATTTCCTGTGTCAGGAACTGCATCGGGAGTTGAATACCATTGGATCGAAGGCTGGGCATCTGGGGATTGCGCATGCGGTCGTTGCTGGGAAGACCGAGGTGGAGCGGATCCGTGAGCAGGTGCAGAATGCCGAGTGAAGCGGGTGTCATGAAGAGTTGCAAGTCGCGCTGGCGAAAGCCTGGCAGGTCCCTTAGACTCTCATGGAGAGCGTTTGTCTTCTGCACCATGCGAATTCCCCTGACGGTTCCGTTGCTGATGGTTTGTGGCCTGCCTGCGATGATGGGCTGGGCGCAGGATGGCGGGGTGCCGCCGCGGGCCGTTCCGGTGGAAGAGAGTGCCGAGGAGGCGGACGGTGCTGTGCCGCGGGCGGTTCCGGTGGAGGAGGATGCGGCAGTAGAGTCCGGGGAGGGTGCTGAGGAAGCGGCACCGCCGCGGGCGGTTCCGGTCGCCGAAGAAGGAATGGAGGAACAGGAAGCGGGGGTGGAGCAGGAGGAGGCGGTCAAGGCTCCTGCGGTGCCGACGCCGCCGCCGCTGGTGCGTCCGGCGGCTCCGAAGCCGACGGCTCCGGATCCTTCGAAGATTGACATTGCGTTGAATACCGATCCGAATGCGCGGCCGGTGTCATTGCGCATTCCGGCTCCGCGGGGGCTGATTGTGGACCGTTATGGGAAGCCGTTGGCGCAGAACCGTGTGTCCTGTTATCCGGGGGTGGAGTTTCCGCTGCCTGATGGGGTGGCGGATGCGGATGTGCTGGCGGCGGTGCGGCCGGGGATTGAGTATTGCCGGACGGCGCTTGGGGTGACGTGGGAAGTTACCGACGAGGAAATCCTTGAGCATTACCGGAAGCGGCGCTGGGTGCCGCTGTACTGCAATGCGGTGATTGCCCAGGACAAGGCGGATACAGCGAAGAAGAAGGCGCCGGCCGGGGTTGTTTTCCGTCCGTTTTTCCTCCGTCATTATCCTGAGAAATCGTATGCCGGACATCTGCTGGGTCAGATGGGGAAGAGCGGTGGATTTTCGACTGGGGATTTGAAGCCCGAGGAGGCGATGTGGCCGCCGACGGTGGGGCGTGCTGGGCTGGAGAAGCGGTTCGATCAGGAACTTACGGGGAAGCCGGGATTGTACACGGCATTGTATGATGCCAAGGGGGAGCGGCTTGCGGAGGAGTGGAGGGAGCGTCCGCGGGCGGGACATACGGTGGTGACGTCGATTGATCTGGAGATGCAGGCGAGTGCGGAGCGTGGGCTGCGGTCGCGGGGGATCCGGGGGGCCTTTGTGATCATGGATGTGCGGACGGGGGACGTGCTGGCGATGGCGTCGACACCGGCTCCGGATCCGAATGACTGGGTATATGGGATTGGGGATGAAGAGTACAAGAAGCTCATCAACCATCCTGACAAGATCCTCTACTGCCGGGCGACGCAGGGATTGTATCCACCGGCTTCGACGTTTAAGATTGTGACGGCGCTGGCGGCATTGGAGACTCCGAAGGTGGATCCGGGAACGGAGTACCGCTGTTACAAGGGGATGTATTTCGGGAAGATCTGGATGTGGAATCATTCCCACCGTGACGAGGGCTCGATGACCGTGGTGCGGGCGATCAAGCGGTCGTGCAACACGTGGTTTTTTCAGGCGGCGAAGGCTTGTGGTGGGGATGCCTTGAGCAGCATGGGGAGTTTGTTTGGGTTTGGGGACAAGACTGGAATTTGTCTGGAGGAGATGGAGGTGGCTGGGAGGATGCCGACGCCGGAGTACTATCTGACGGCGAAGAAGGGTTCGATGGTGGGGGGTAATCTGGCGAACGTGTCGATTGGGCAGGGGGATGTGGAATCGACTCCGCTGCAGGTGTGTCAGATGATGGCGGGGGTGGCGCGTGGGGATGCGGTACCGCGCCCGAGGCTCGTGAAGCAGATCCAGGATGTGGATGGGAGGATTGTGCAGCATTTTCCGCCATCGGTCCGGACTGCCTTGAATCTATCGAAGGAGAATCTGGATGCGGTGCGTCGCGGGATGCGGGCGGTGGTGGCGGACGGGGATGGGACGGGAACGCGGGCGGCGATTTCAGCGGTGGCGATGGCTGGCAAAACGGGGACGGGTCAGTGGCAGCCTTCGAAGCGGCAGTATGTGGCGTGGTTTGCGGGCTTTGTACCTGCGAGCAAGCCAGAGTATGCCTATGCGTGTCTGTATGAGGGGGATCCCGGGGAAGCGGAGATTTCCGGTGGCCGCAAGGTGGCTCCGATTGTCGGCGAGGTGTTCCGGTCTGTTTACCGGACGCTGGGTCGGCGGGGCGAGGAGCGGAAGCGTGAGCAGGAGGAGACTGCCGGGGAGGAATCGGGACAGGGGCAGGTCACGAAGGTGCGCAAACCCCGGCGGAAGACGGAAGGCAGTGGGGCGGTCGTTTCGGCGTCGCGTCAGTCCACTGCGGCTCCGCAACCAGCCCCGGCCCCTGCTCCGGCGCAGCAGCGGCGTGGGGGCCTGCGTGGGTTCTTCGACCGGCTTCGGAAGAAGGAATAGAACGCGGGAGGGTGTTGGTCCTGCGGTTTCCCTGCGTGGAGAGACTACGCGGTCCTTGGTACGGTCTTCAGGGGGTATCCTGCGACTTGGATGGCCTCGCCACGGAGGGCCGCGATCGGTGGTTTCCGGGGCGAGTCCTTTGTTCCGCTGATGATTGACCCGACTGGGGGTCAGGCCGAGGCGCGGCGGAGGCCGGCGCGGACGAGCAGGTGAGCGAGGACAGGGTCGTGCTGCACCAGTTCGAGTGCGAGGCGGCGGAGGTCATCTCCGGAGGACTGCGGGGGTCTGGCCTTGGTGGTGTGCTCCGGTTCCGGGAGGGAAAAGGACTGGCGGCGCGGGCGAGGGGGGATGGTGTAGCAGACGTGCGTTGAGTTCATGGTTTTTGTTGAGGGTAAAGATAAATGGAATTTTCAGAAATCCGTGCCACCTTCCATGGGACGGGTTGGTGTTGGGCCTGGTGCGACGCCGACCATGTCTCTGCGGGTGGATAGTTCCCGCAGCTTTTCCTTGAGGAGGACCGCTGCTGTTTCGGCGGCATTTTTTCCGTAGAACCCGCTTATGCTCAACTGCTCGAGAAAATCGCGAACCGACTGCGTCACCGAGAGGGTGATCTGCACTGTGTCCACGTTGTTCTTCTGGCGCGCCATTCGATCCGGATAATTATGCCATAAATTTGGCATTTTTATCGGATTTGTCAATCGTTCCCGCGAAATTGCGCAGGAATGGGTTGGTTCGTGGTGGGGTGTGGTGCCTGGGCAGAGCCGTAAGTGGGGGGTCGTGATTTTATAAGCAGGCGGCTGTAAACCGGGATGATTCGGGGGCGTATGGGAGAAGGAAATCTTAGTCCCCCGACCACATGAAGAAATCTGCCTTACTGATTCTGACGCTTGCTGGAGCGCATGCTGCATTTGCTGAACCGCTGCGGGTGTATGTGCGTGGGGGGACGGCGAACCGTGGGGAGGAAGTTCATGCGCACACCCGGTTTGCGCGGGAATGGCCTGGGGTGCTGACCGAGCGTGGGATGAAGGCCGAGGGGGGGACGGAACTGCCGACGGACGAGCAATTGGCGCGGACGGATGTGGTGGTGATGTATGCGCAGGAGGGAGGCACGTGGCCGCCGTCGCGCTGGATGGCATTGGAAGGGTATCTGAAGCGAGGGGGTGGGCTGGTGGTGCTGCATACGGCGGCGGTGAGCGAGCAACCGGATCACTGGAAAGCGATTGTCGGGGGTACGTGGCGTCCCGGGGCGACCAAGTGGAGGGAGGGTCCGATGGACCTGTACTACACTGAGAATCAGCACATTGGTGGAGGGCATCCGATCACGCGGACGGCCAGCAATTTCCATTTCGACGATGAGATCTACTATGATCTGGAGTGGCTGCCCGAGGTGCAGGTGCTGGCGACGAGCTATACGCCGAACGTGCCGCAGGGTCGGAGGCAGGCGGAGGGAGGGAAGCCGCACATTTACGACATTCAGCCGCAGATGTGGACGTACGAGCGGACGATCGAGGGTGGGGCGCAGCCGTACCGGGCCTTTGTGAGCATTCCCGGGCATTTGTACAAATCGTTCGCGCTGCCTCACTACCGGGCGATTCTGATGCGTGGGATTGCGTGGGCTGGGAAGCGGGAGAACATAGATGAGTTCTGCCGTCCCGAGGAACTATCGAGTCTGCGTTACCCTGAGGGAGGGCCAATGAAGCCCGAGGACACGCTGAAGAATCTGGAAGTGCATCCGGATTTCGATCTGAAGCTGGTGGCGACCGAGCCTCTCATTACGAAGCCGATGAATTTCGACTGGGCGCCTGATGGGAGTCTGTGGGTGGCGGAGACACCGGAGTATCCGAACGGGCGTCGCGGGATGCGGCCCGACTACCGTGGGCGCGAGTGGAAGGATCATGGGGGCATTGATCCGACGCCGGGAGAGCAGCGGCGGCCGGCGCAGGACAAGATCAGCCGGTTGACGGACACCGATGGGGATGGGGTGATGGACCGGAAGGAAGTGTTTTACGAGGGCCTTGATCTGGTGACGGGCCTTGTGTTTCACCGTGACGGGGTGATTGTGACGCAGGCACCGGATATTCTCTGGCTGCGGGATACCGACCGTGATGGGAAGGCGGACAAGGTCGAGAAGCTGTATGGCAATCTGGGGACTGGGGACACGCATGCGGTCATCAACAATCCGCGCTGGGGATGGGACGGCTGGATCTATGCCACGCATGGGTACAGTGGTTCCGGCAACGTGGTGAATGCGAAGGGCGAGAAGATGCCGAACATCGGGAGCGGGGTGATCCGCTTCAAGCCTGACGGGACGTGGATTGAGCAGTATTCGTCGAAGGGCGGCAATACGTGGGGGCTGCAGATTACCGACGACAACCGGGTCATGTGGACGCAGCCGACGAGCGGGACGATTCTGGAGCATGTGGTAGTTCCCGAGTATGCGCTGGCGCGGGGCAAGTGGGCCAACACGCCAAGTTTCCATGTGGTGATTGGATCACCGAAGAGTTATCCGCTGATTCCTTGGGAGCAGCTGGCGTATGTGCAGATTGACCTTGTGGGATCGTTCACGGCGACGGCTGGGACGGTGATTTACGATGGTGGGTCGTGGCCTGCCGAGTATCATGGGGACTATTTCACGACCGAGCCGACCATCAACATTGTGCATCATGAGCGGCTCAAGGTGAAGGGCAGCACCTATGAAGGGTACAAGCTGCCGGGTCGGGAAGAGACCGAGTTCATCCGCAGCAAGGACATGTGGTGGCGGCCGATCGAAGTGAGGGTGGGTCCTGATGGGGCGGTCTATGTGGGTGATTTCTACAATCAGGCAGTGATTCACAACGACACGCGGGGACCGGACCACAATCAGGTGAATGCGGCTGTGCGGCCTGACCGGGATCATTATTTCGGTCGCATCTGGAAGCTTGATCACAAGCAGGCGAAGAAGCTGACGGTCCCTGATCTGGCGAAGGGAGGGGAAGTGGAGATTGCGAAGGCCTTGTCGCATCCGAACCGGCATGTGCGGATGAACGCGCAGCGGCTGCTGCGTGAATTGGTGGAGGCGAAGGGCGTTTCCGAAGCTGGCGGGCCTGGAGGCATTGCGGGTGATGCGGTGCGCGAGGTTTCGGGTTCGCTGCGGAGTGGGGAACCTGGGACGCGCATGGCGGCCTTGTGGGCGATGGGCAGCATGGGGCTGCTGGCTCC
>CAZSDE010000055.1:0-12553 GCA_964605435.1 uncultured Akkermansia sp. | reverse complement strand
GAGCCTCCGCAGCGTGTCGGCAGCCGCACGGTTCTCCGCCGCACTGTAGAGATCGGACTTGTTCACCAGCACGACTGGCCGCGCCCCGCTCCGGCCAATGATCGCAAAGTACCGCTCCATGCGACGCTCGCTGAAATCAGGTCCGGCATCAGTCACCACCACCACCACATCCACATTGGCCGCCATCACCTGCTCTTCCGTGCTCCGCCCCGGCGCCTTCCGCGAAAGACAGGTCCGCCGCGGCAGCCTCGCCCGGATGACGGCTTCGTCCTTCTTCACTTCCAGCGCCACCCAGTCACCCACCGCAGGAAGCTCGGCATCCGTCGCCGCATCATGATAAAGCTTTCCGCAGATCACGGCATCGTGCTCTTCCCCATCCCCCAGCAGAGCCCCGCAGGTCAGATTATTGTCCCGCAGCAGACGCGCAGGCTGCCACCCCTTCGCCCGGAAGGGCCCAAAGGCCCCCGCAAACCATTCATGCCAGCCCAGATCCTTCAGCGTCATCTGCGGAACCTGAGCTTGCTCAGTCTGCGTAGGAAACCGCACCCTGATTCCCCACCGTGACCACCCCCTTGGCCACCAGTTTCGCCAGCACGCGCCCAATATCCTCTTCGGACGGTCCCGCCCCCAGCTGGTCCCGCACCAGCCGCCGCAGGGCCGCTTCCCGCCGTGGTCGGTTCCCCGCCCCGGGTGCCAGCCTCGCTTCCATCTTCCCAATCCACTGCTCCATCGCATCCCCACGCACCGCTGTCCGCCGTGCCACCGGGGCCGCTCCCACCGAAGCCTTCCGGGCCGCCGTGCCCGCGGCCTTCCGCACCACCGCCGGAGCCGACCCACCAAACGCCGGCACCTTCACAAAGGCATCATGCCGCGCCGCTTCCCGACCCATGCTCCGGAAATGCGCCACCAGCGCGTCAAATCCCTTGTCCCGCGACACAATGTGAAAACTCGCCTTCGGATCCACCACGCCCTGCGCCCCCACCTCAGCCGACAGCACAAAATCGAGCGCGTTCTTCCCCTTCACCTCGGTCCGCACCAGCCGCACCTGCGACGAATGCTCCATCAGCTGCGCCACCAGATCCAGGGGCACCTTGGTCTGATCCTTCCCCACCACCATGATCACCATGACCGGCCGTCCCCGGATCAGCTCAAGCTTGACCGCCTGAACATTCTCAAAGTCCACAAATACATAATGCTTCACTGTCTCCTGCGCCATGAGTCCTTCTCTAACCCGCCCGGCCCGCCGTGACAACCGCGACCGGTCCACATTTGCAGGCCCCATTGCCATGTACGCCGCCCATCGCGCAACCTGCAGGAAACAGTTGCCCTGCCCATCCGTTCTCATGGTACCATCCAGCCCCAGCCATCTTCATCTCATGCGATTCCTCGTCTTCCTACTGCTCGCCGGCCACGCCCTCGGCAATGCCTACTCCCTCTTCGATGGTTCCTTCAACGGCTGGGAAGGCGATACCCGCTCGACATGGCGCATCGAGGAAAATGCCTTCACCGCCGGCAGCACCGACCGCCTCCAGCCCCGCAACGAATTCCTCTGCACCAAACGCGAATTCACCGACTTCGACCTCTCCCTGCAATGGAAACTCGCCGGAACCGAAGGCTTCGTGAATGGCGGTGTCCAGTTCCGCACCAAACGCATCCCCAACCACCACGAAGTCTCCGGCTACCAGGCTGACCTCGGAGCCGGCTACGACGGTGCCCTCTACGACGAAAGCCGACGCAGCAAAATGCTCGCCCAGCCATCCAAGGAAATCTTCGCCAAAGCCAGCAAACCCACCGGCGAATGGAATTCCTACCGCATCCGCGCCGAAGGCCCACGCATCCAGATCTGGCTCAATGGCATCCAGACGGTCGACTACACGGAACCAGACGCCAGCATCCCGCGCTCGGGCATCATCGGCGTCCAGATCCACGGCGACGCCAAATCCCAGGTCTGGTACCGGAACATCACTATCGAGGAACTCGGCCCGAAAAAGGAATCCGCATCCCCCAAAGGCCCCACCGCACGCTTCGCCGACTCCGTCCCCCCGCTCCCACGGGAACCATTCCCCGACGGAAAATTCCAGATCCGCCCTGGCGAAGTGGTCGTCTTCACCGGCGGCACCAACATGGTCCGGCTCGTCGAGGACGGATCCCTCGAATCCATGCTCGCCATCTCCAGCAGCCAGCAGAAACCACGCTTCCGCAGCATGGCATGGGAAGGAGATACCGTCTACGAACAGTGGCGCGACATCAACTTCGGTTCATGGCAGGACCAGCTCGAAGCCACCGGCGCTTCCTGCATCTTCCTCTGGTTCGGCCAGATGGAAGCCCTGGACGACTCACGCGACGATGCCGCCTTCACATCGCACGCCCGCCAACTCCTCGACGAGTTTGCCAAAGTCACCCCCCGCCTCGTCATCCTCGCCCCCCTACCCTTCCAGTCACCTCCAGCCGATGCCATCGGCTGCCCGGACCGGACCGGTGCCAACCCGCGGATCGCCCGGCTCTCCGCCATCCTCCGCAGCCTCGCCGCGGAACGCGGTGCCATCTTCACAGACACCCCGGGCACCGCCATACCCACCACCAACGGCATCCACCTCCCCAGCGGCGGCACCACCCCAGTCGCCACACACTTCCATCAGCAGCTCACCAGCATCCCCGCTCCTGCCTGGCCACCCACCCTCAAGGACCTCATCGCCCGCAAAAACACTCTCTGGCACGACTGCTGGAAAACCATGAACTGGGCCTTCGCCTACAGCGACCGCACCGAACAACCCTTCGGCCAAGGCATCGGTTCCCACCCACCCCTCGCAGCCGAACTGGAACAGTACAAACCCCTCATCCGGTCCGCCGATTCTCTCATCCACGAAGCCGCCACCGGAAAACCAGTCGCCCCGCCAGCCCTGCCAGCAGCTCCCCCACCTGCGCCAACCCAGCCAGCCGAAGCCGAACTCGCCACCTTCAAGGTCCGCGATGGCTTCGCCGTCAACCTATTCGCCAGCGAAGCCGATGGCCTCGTCAAACCGCTCTCCATGCGCTGGGACCACCGCGGACGCCTCTGGGCCGCCTGCTCGCCCTCCTACCCGCAGCTCCAGCCCGGCCTCCCTCACGAGGACTACATCCTCATCTGCGAAGATACCAACGCAGACGGCAAAGCAGACCGGTTCCACCGCTTCGCCTCGGGCCTCACCATGCCCATGGGCATCGAATTCGCCACGGACGGCAGCGTCTACGTCTGCGAAAGCACCCAGCTGGCCCGCTTCCGCGATACCGACAACGACGGCACCGCTGATTCCCGCGAGGTCATCCTCTCGGGCTTCGGCACCGGCGATTCCCACCAGATGATCAATTCCCTCCGCTGGGGACCGGACGGCTGCCTCTGGTTCAGCCAGGGCCTCCACATCTTCTCCCGCATCGAAACCCCGCACGGCATCGTCCAGTTCGACCGCGCCGGCCTCTGGCGCTTCAACCCCCATACATGGAAACTCCAGGGCTTTTTCGGAAACGCCGCCGCCGGAGCCAACTGCTGGGGCGTCACCTTCGATAACCATGGCCAGGTCTTCCACTGCGCCGCAGACAACACCCCGGGCTTCTTCACCACCCCAGGCCTCGGCTCTCTTCCCAACCCTCCCAACTACTACAACACCGGATCCCTCGCAGTCTCACCTGCCAAAGGCATGTGCCTCGAGTTCCTCAGTAGCCCACACCTCCCCACCGACCTCGACAAGGTTCTCTGCAAACCCGTCTACTTCGGCAGCCAACTCCTCCTTTACCGCCTGCACGAGGACGGCTCAGGCTTCCGCACCGATGACCTCGGCCCACTCCTCACTTCCTCTTCCAATGTCTTCCGCCCACTCGCCATCCAGACCGGCCCGGACGGAGCCCTCTACGTCTGCGACTGGTTCAACCCAGTCATCGGTCACTACCAGGCCAGCTACCGCGACCCCAACCGCGACAAATCCCACGGCCGCATCTGGCGGCTCACCGCTCACGGACGTCCGCTCTCGCCAAAAACCGATTTCATAAACGCTTCCGCCGCCCAGCTCACGGCTCTGCTGCAGTCGCCGGACCGCTGGGTCCGCGAGCAGGCCCGCCTCCGCCTCGCAGGCCTCCCGGACGACCTGCCGGAATCCACATGGAAGTCCACGGACGATGCAGGACTCCTCTTCGAATGCCTCGCCTCGAGCGCCCTGCGCGGATCCATCCCGCCGCCCCTCCTCCTCAAATGCCTCTCGCATCCCGCACCGGAACTGCGCGCCTTCGCCATCCGCCTCGGCAGCCAGCTCATCCCGGACCGTCCCTCGCGCGATAATGAAATCGATGCCCTCCGCCTCCTCGGCAACGCCATCAACGACCCCAGCCCACGCGTCCGCCTCGAGGCGGTCATCGCCGCCAGCTACCTCCCCTCTCCCCGCGCCGTCGAAGTCGCCCTCGGCTGCCTCGACCACCCTCGCGACCGCTTCATCGACTACGCCCTCACCTGCACCATCCGCGCCCTCAAACCCTCATGGGCCCCCGCCCTCGAACAAGGCCGGCTCACCTGCGAAGGCAATCTCACCCACCTCGCTCACCTCCTCGCCACCGATGGCAACCCGGATACCGCCGCCGCCCTCGAACGCATCCTCGCCAGCGGCAAAGCCCCAGCCAATCAAACGGAAAACCTCCGCCTCCTCCTCATCGCTTCCGGCAATCCTGCCCAGCTGACCACCGCCATCAAGGCCGGCCCGCTCTCACCGGAAATCGCCAACGCTCTCGCCACGGCCATCCGCTCACGCAAGGTCCAGCCAGATCTCCCGCAGAACGAAATCTTCGCCAGCTGGGAATTTCAGAAGGATTCCCAGGACCCTATCCACCTCGCCATGTGCCGCCTCGCCGGCAGCCTCGGCCTCACGGAAAACGCCGGCCACATCCTCACCCTCACGGCGTCCTCCAGCGAATCCATCGCCACCGCCGCCGTGGCCGCATGGGCCGAATACCGCGAATCTGCAGCCATCCCGGATCTCGTGCGGCTCGCCAGCGAAGGGCCTGCCGCCGTGCGCCTCGCCGCCATCAACGCTCTCTTCCCGCTCTCCCCACCGGACGCACGCGCCGCGTCCGTCCGGAACATCGCATCCCCCTCCTTCCGCCCAGATGATGCCGCCGCCCTCCTGCCAGCTGCCCTCGCCTCGCAAGGCTCGCCCGACGCCCTCGCCGCGGACTTCATGACCTCGCCGCCCCCAGCCGAATCCGCCCTCGCCATGCTCCGCGCCCTCGCCACCGCTGGCCGCTCGGAACCCGCCCTCGCCAGGTCCCTCCGCAAAGCTGCCGGCATCGCCGAAAACACCAGCATCCTCCCGGACTACAGCCCGGAAACCGTCGCCTCTCTCGTCCGCAGCGCCCAGTCGTCAGGCGACGCCAGCAATGGTGCCACATGGTTCCGCGCACCCCAGTCGGCCTGCCTCGGCTGCCACCAGATCGGCAGCGAAGGCGGCACCACCGGACCAAACCTCACCTCCCTCGGCCGCGGCATGACCCCGGAACTCATCACCGAATCCGTCCTCTGGCCCCACCGCCAGATCAAGGAAGGCTACTTCCTCACCACCATCACCACCAAAGACGGCAGAATCGCCAGCGGTTACCGCGTCCGCGAGGACGACGACACCCTCGTTCTCCGCACCCCCGGCTCCGATGCCACCGAACACATCGCCAAATCCCGCATCAGCGAACGCTCGGACGCCGGCAGCCTCATGCCCGATGGCCTCACCTCATGGATGACAGATCAGCAGCGGCTTGACCTCCTCCGCTACCTCTTCGACCTCGGCAGCCAACCCTGAAGCCCCCCCAACAGCCATGCCCGCCGCCAAAAAACGCGACTGCCCCGCCCTCGGCACGACCATCCCTGCCAAAACCTGCGGAGCCGACCGCCTCAGCCGCATCCCCTGCCCGGCTGCCTGCCCCTTCAATCCCTTCGCACCGGAACAATACGACGAGTTCAGCAGCATCGAACTCCAACTCATCCGGAAACAACAGGACCGCCTCACCAGAATCGCCGACCGGAACGGCGATTCCAGAGAAATCGAAGCCATCATCACCGCCAAGGACGACTTCTCGCAATTCCATGCCCAGTTCCTCGCCGGTTGGAGAAACCGCAACGCAGCCGGACAGTCGTTCTTCACCGCATGGG
Organism: uncultured Akkermansia sp.; assembly: GCA_964605435.1. Taxonomy (GTDB): domain Bacteria; phylum Verrucomicrobiota; class Verrucomicrobiia; order Verrucomicrobiales; family V1-33; genus V1-33. Next base: position 6,393 of record CAZSDE010000055.1, on the reverse strand, counting down.
AAGCCGACCACTGGGATGGCCTCAACAACGACGAACGCGTGCTCGCTTCCCATTTCCAGAACACCCACGCCGCCCTCCTCGAAGTCCGCCAGGTCCTCGATGACCAATCCACCGAAGTCATCGACCTGCTCAACCCCGCCGGACAACCCTTCGTGATCGCCGACCGCACCATCGCCAGCCGCGCCGGACGCTTCTCTCTCTTCCTCATCTTCATTTACAAGGCTCCCCTCTTCTTCCGCTCCGTCGGCACGCTCGTGGCACTCCCCGACTTTCCGCAACTCGACCCCATCGACGCCATCCGCGCGATTGCTTCGCACCACGGAGGCCCCTCCAGCCTCTCCGAACTCCGTTCATGGCTGGAACAGCACGCCCCGCTCGTCTTCGGCACGGTCTCCAAAGCCCATGAACTCCGCACCCGGCCCACCGCCAGCCAACTCCCTCCCGGATCATGGGCCTACAACCTCACCGGTACCCCGGAAGCCGTCACCGCCATCCTCAGCACCCACGACGACGCTCACCCCGAAGGCATTTCGGACGCGGAAATCGATGACGGCTACGACGACGCCTTCCTCGTCTCCCCCGGCGAAAACCAGCCCTTCGGCCGCCTCCTCGTGGGCCCTCCCGGCGTGATCGCCTCTTGCCCACTCGGCTCCCATACCGCCTCGCTGCGCTTGTGGATCGAAAACACGCTCGGCGCCGCCGTGATTCCCCGGCCAGACCCGGCCGCCGCCGCTCACCCGGATGTCCCCGCCATCCTTCTCAGCAGATCCGCGCCCACCACCACAGAAGCCCACGCCATTCCAAAATCCACCTCCACCGAAGACTGGCTCCTCGAGTTCGGACGGAAACAGACCGCTCTCTTCTTCTCCACACCCAACCCCCTGCTCGAAGGAAAATCACCGGAAGCCGCCGCCGCCTTCCCCCACCTCCGCCCCATCCTCCTCCGCCTCTGCAAACAGCACATCAGCGGCATCGATTACCTCCGGCGCAGCGCCGGAATCGATACCGATGCCAATGACATCCTCGCCAGACTCGGACTCACCGAAATCATCTTCCCCCCAGCCCCCCTCGGAAAACCGCTCGCAGTCGGAAACGGAACACCCTCTCCCGCCGCAGCCCAGCCCACCTCACCCCCGCTTCGCCTGCCCATCCTCACAAGCGCCGACCGCAAGTTCTTCCGCAGGCAGAAATCTCCGCTCCAGAATGTCCTCGACGCCGACCGCATCCTCAAAGGAATCCGCAGCATGGCCGCAGAATGTCCGTCAGAGGAGGACGTCGTCAACTGGTTCGAAGCGGCCTGGGGGGACTTGTTCGACCTCATCCTCACTGCCTGCGAGGACCACTCGGACCTCGTCTACACCCACTGCGTCAGTGCAGCATCCCGAGCCGCATGGGTCCTCTTCGCGCAAAAACTTCCCAAGGAAGCCTCCGACAGCCTCCGCTTCACTTTCTTCCTCGAAGAAGCCACCGCCGCCCTCCGGGAAATCACAGACATCCAGGATGAAGAGGAACTCCTCGTGCTCGCCAACACAACCCCGCAGCCTCTCCTGACCTGCGGACTGCTCGCCAGCCTCAGCGCCACCACGTACAGGAACCAACCCCACCCTCTGAGCGATGCCGAGGCCCGCCTCGCAATCCCCATCGCCATCGCCGCCATCAGGGAACTCTGCATGCTCAAACAAGGCTGACCCCGCACCCCGTGGACAAGGCAACCATCATCCAGCTCATCATCGGTCACCTGCGCCAGGCCCTCCACGCAGGCACCCACGCCGCACGCGCCTCGTCCGCCGCCGCCACCGACCCGGACAGCCGCGCGGAAAACAAATACGATACCCGCAGCCTCGAAGCTTCCTACCTCGCCCGCGGTCAGGCCCTCCGCGTCGCCGAAACCACCGACGCCCTCGCAGCCTTCACTTCACTCCAGCCCCGCTCCTTCGGCCCGGCCGACCCCATTCTCGAAGGCGCCCTCGTCGAACTCCTCGGCCCCGATGGCCGCTTCTTCTGCTTCATCGGACCAGCCGCCGGAGGCACCGAAATCCCATGGGGCGACGCCACCGTCATGGTCGTCACCCGCTCATCCCCTCTCGGATCAAGACTCCTCCGCCAGTCCGCCGGAGCCACCATCGAACTCTCCCCGGGACGCCCGTCGTCCCGGCTCCGCATCGTCAGCGTCTGCTGAAACCCGTCTGCCTCATTCCCCGCCACCAGGCATCACCGGCAGCGCATCCAGTTCCAGCTCGCGCACCATCCCTTCCTCGGAAACCTGAATCAGCACCCTCGCCTCCACCAGCAGGGCCGTCAGCCACCCACCACCCCACGCATAGGTATCCAGACAGGTCGTATGCCCGAAATGCGCCGGCATCCCCGACTTCTGCGAAGTATGCCCGGTAATCAGCGTCTTCCCGGAATAGTGCGGCCGCGCCTCCACACTCAGAAACTGCCAGAAAAGCGCCTGCGGCGACTGATGCCGCATCGCCAGATCCGGCGCGGCATTCGCATGCACGAAAATATGGGTCTCCGTTTCCCAGTAATCCAGCAGGCCGGACTCGAGAAATTCCCACTGCTCCGCAGACACATCCGCCAGCTTCGGCCGCCACGACCGCGGCGCATAACTGCGCAGCGTCGCATCCCCCCCATGCCCACGCCACTGTCGCTCCATCACCGGATTTCCTCGCGACTCCAGCATCATGACTTCATGATTCCCCTTCAGCGGACGCAGCACGCATTCCCCACGCAGACGCAGCAGCCGCTCCACCACCCCACGCGAATCCGGACCGCGGTCGACATAATCACCCAGGGTCACCACCACATCATCCGACGCCGGACGCACTTCCTCCAGCAGCAGTTCCAGCGCACGGCGGCAGCCATGCACATCCCCAATCGCCACCGTCCTCACCCCTCCACCCCCAGCGGACGGAAACGCGGATTCTGACTCAGAAACTCCAGCGGATTGCCATACAGCAGCCGGTCCACAAACGCCGCATCATACCCCCGGCGACGCATTTCCAGCGCCGTCTTCGGCACTGCCAGAGGATCACTATGACCCCAGTCACACGCACTGTTCAGCCAGATTCTCGAAGACCCATACAGCTCAAGCATGTCAATCGCCCGGTGCGGAGTCGCCTTGCTCTCCGGATACAGCGTGATCCCCGCCCAGTACCCACGATCCAGCACCAGCGGAGCCGTGTGCTCCTCCACATGATCAATGATGACACGGTCCGGATTCAGCCGGCCCTGATTGCGGATCGCATCCAGAATCAGCTTCGTCCCCTTCAGCTTGTCCTCCAGATGCGGCGTGTGCACCAGCACCAGCTGATCATGATCCGCCGCCAGCTGCAGATGCCGCTCCAGTACCTTCAACTCGTTCCGGCTGTTCTTGTTCAATCCAATCTCCCCAATCCCCAGCACCGTCGGCCGGGCCAGCAGCTCCGGAATCAGACCAATCACTTCCTCGGCCAGACCCATGTCCTCCGACTCCTTCGGATTGATGCACAGCCAGCAGTAATGCGGCAGCAGATACTTCTTCGCCCTCCTCGGCTCGTACTCGGTCAGCTGCAGAAAGTAATCGTGAAACCCATCACTGCTGCCACGGTCGAATCCCGCCCAGAAGGCCGGTTCGCAGACCGCCGCACATCCCGCCGTCACCATGGCCGCATAATCGTCCGTGGTCCGGCTCACCATGTGACCATGTGGCTCAATGTATCGCATCGTCTCAGTCGGTAGTCGCTGCCCCCGCAGGAAACGTCACGGCATGCCCAGCGCTTTCCACGCAAACGCAAACGTGTCAGCCGTTTCCTCCAGCTGCTTGGCTGTCGGCTTCCCTGCCCCATGACCCGCCCGCAGATCAACCCGCAGCAGCACGGGAGCCCCGCCACCCTGCGCCTGCTGCAGCTCAGCCGCGAACTTGAAACTGTGCGCCGGATACACCCGGTCATCATGATCCCCCGTCAGCACCATGGTCGCAGGATACTTCACCCCGGTCTTCACATTGTGCAGCGGACTGTACCCCCGCAGCACCCGGAAGTCCTCCGCCTTGTCCGGACTGCCATACTCGGACTGCCACGCCCAGCCGATCGTGAACTTGTGGAACCTCAGCATGTCCATCACCCCCACAGCAGGCAGCGCACAGCCAAACAGATCCGGCCGCTGCAGCAGACACGCCGCCACCAGCAGGCCGCCATTGCTTCCCCCGCTGATCGCGAGGCGCGACGGCTTCGTCCAGCCTTCGCGGATGAGATGCTCAGCTGCCCCTATGAAGTCATCAAAGACATTCTGCTTCTTTTCCTTCATCCCTGCCTCGTGCCACGCCTGCCCGAACTCACCGCCGCCCCGCAGATTCACCTGCACATACACCCCGCCAGCCTCAAGCCACGCAATGCGGCTCGCATTGAAGGCCGGACTCAGACTGATGTTGAAGCCACCATATCCATACAGCATCACAGGCAGTTCCCCGTTCTTCTCCACATTGCGCATGCGGGTCACAAACATCGGTACCTTCGTCCCGTCCTTCGAAGCAAACCACAGCTGCTCCACCACAATGTCCTTCGTCCCGAACTTCACCTTCGTTTCGTCATGGAGCACCGTCCTCCCTGTCTGCGTGTCATACCGGTAAATCGCCCCAGGCGTATCAAATCCCGTCACCGCATAGAAGGTCTCACGGTCACTCAGCTTCCCGCCAAACCCACCAGCACTCCCGAAATTCGGCAGGGGCAGCTTCTCCACTTCCTTCCCCGTAAGATCACACACGGTCACCTCGTCATGCGCCTCCACAAGCCGCTGCACGAAAAGCCGCCCGCCCACCATGCTGGCCGACTCAATGACACTGGCTCCGCCCGGCACAATCTCCTGCCAATGCTCCCGTCCCGGCTTCGCCAGATCAATCACCACCACCCTCCGGTTAGGAGCCTGGTGCGTTGTCAGAAACCAGAACCGCGTTCCCTCATTTCCCAGATAGTTCCACTCGGCCTCGAATCCCGGCAGCAGTTCCACCACCGGCGCCTCCGGTCCCTCACTGAGGTCGCGGTAAAAGAAGCAGTCCTCCGGCTTCGTCCCCTCACGCACGAAAATCATCAGATAACGCCCGTCCTCGGTCTCCGCCGCATTAAGCCCCCACTTCGGAAAATCCGGACGCGCATACACCAGCCGGTCCTTCTCCTGCGGCTCGCCCAGCACATGATAGTATACCTTCTGATTGTAATTCTCCGCCTTCAGCTCGGAACCCTTCTCAGGCTGCTCATAGCGGCTGTAGTAAAACCCTTTGCCGTCATGACTCCACGACGGCCCGCTGAACTTCACCCAGCGGATCACATCGCCCGTATCCTTGCCGCTCGCCACGTCGCGCACATGAATCGTCACCCAGTCGCTGCCAGCCTCGCTCAGCGTGTACGCCATCAGCTTCCCGTCATCCGTCAGATCATACCCCCCCAGCGCCACCGTGCCGTCCTTTGACAAAGCATTGGGATCCAGCAGGACCGTTTCCGGCACTCCTTCCTTCCCATCCTCCCGCCAGTACACCACAGCCTGATTCTGCAGTCCCTGCTTGCGGCTGTAGAAAAGACGGCCGGCCGTCAGCCGCGGAATTCCCAGCTTGTCGTAATCCTGCAGCTGCCGGAGGCGCTCCAGAAACTTCTCCCGCTGCGGAATCGCCCGGAGATAGCCACCCGCCAATTCCGCCTGCGCCTCCACCCACTTCCGCGTCTCCGCCCCGTCAATGTCCTCCATCCAGCGGTACGGATCCGCCACCTTCTCCCCATGCAGTTCCTCCACGAGCGCATCCCGCCTCGCCTCGGGATACCTCACAGCTTCCGCCTTGGCAGCATGCAGACTCATCGACATCATCAGAATTCGGGCAGTCGTTCTCATCGGATAGGCTCTCGGTTGATTGGCTGATTCCAGCGGAGCCACCCGCACCACCAGACCGTCAGTCAGCAGTCCTCAGCGGTCGAGCACACCATTCCACTTTGTCAGATTCGCAGACTGCGCCGCAAACAGATCATCGGTCGCATCCAGCACCTCAATCGATGTGATCTTGTCCCCCTGACGGATCGCATTGACCACATCCTGACCCTTCGTCACTTCCCCAAACACACTGTGCTTGCCATCAAGCCAGTCAGTCGGCACATGCGTGATGAAGAACTGACTCCCATTCGTCCCCGGTCCGGCATTCGCCATCGAAAAGATCCCCGGCTTGCTGTGCCTGAGCGTCGCATCGAATTCATCGCCGAACTTGTAGCCCGGCCCACCCATGCCAGTCCCGGTCGGATCACCTCCCTGAACCATGAAGTTCGGAATGACCCGGTGAAACTTGATCCCGTTGTAATATCCACGCGTCGCCAGATTCAGAAAGTTCGCGCACGTCATCGGGGTCTTCCCCGCAAACAGCGTACCCTCAAT
>CAZSDE010000054.1:9901-12717 GCA_964605435.1 uncultured Akkermansia sp. | reverse complement strand
TATCGACGCCCTCATGGCCTCCGGACGCATGGAAGTCGTTGCCATCGCCGAAGTCGATACCCGCAACCACGCCGCCGCCCGCCAGAAATTTCCGGACGCACGCATCTACCAGGACTGGCGCGAACTCTTCCGGGCGGAAGGGGACCGCATCGAAAGCGTCAGCATCACGGTGCCCGACCACATGCACGCGCTCATCGCCATGGAGGCGCTCCGCCGTAAAAAACACGTTTACTGCCAGAAACCTCTCACCCGCACCATCGCCGAAGCCCGCGCCCTGCGGACCGCCGCACGCGAAGCCGGGGTCGTCACCCAGATGGGCAACCAGATCCAAAGCAGCAGCGAATACCGCACCGCCGTGCAGATGGTCAAGGAAGGAGCCATCGGCAAAGTGAAGGAAGTCCACTGCTGGAGCAGCGCCACCTTCGCCCAGGCCCCCCGCCCCGACGGCGAGGAAACTATCCCGCAAGGGCTCTCATGGGATCTTTGGCTCGGCGGTGCCCCTGCCCGCCCCTACCAGAGCAAAATCTACCACCCCTTCAATTGGCGCGGCTGGCAGGACTTCGGAGGCGGTGCCATCGCCGACTTCGCCTGCCACATCATGGATACCCCCTTCAAGGCTCTCGATCTCGCCGCACCCCTCAGCGTCCGCTGCACCGGAGCAGAAGAGGCATGGCTCAAGGACGAGAAGCGCCGCAGCGAAAGCTGGCCCCAGTGGGAAACGTTCGAGTATTCCTTCGCCGGCACCCCCTTCACCTCCGGCCCTACCCTTCCGCTGTTCTGGTACGACGGCGGCCGGAAACCATCGCCTTCCCAGATCCCCGGCATGGAAGGCCGCGAAGTCCCAGGAAACGGTGCCGCCATCGTCGGCGAAGAGGCCACTCTTCTCATCGTCCATTTCGGCTCCCGTCCCCAACTCCTCCGCCCCGGCAAACCCCCGGAACTCCGCCGCAAAATGGAACCCGGCAGCCCGCAGGAACACTACACTTCGTTCGTCCTCGCCTGCCTCGGCGAAGGCAAAACCACCAGTCACTTCGACTACGCCGTCCCCCTCACCACCGCAGCCCTCCTCGGCACCATCGCCGTCCGCTTCCCGGACAAAATCCTCACATGGGACGAATCCAACGGCACCCTCGCAGGCGACGCGGACGCCGCCAAACTCGTCAGCCAACCCTACCGCGACGGCTGGTCGCTGGAGAAGATGTGATGACACGGCAGAAGATCTGATCACCCCGCATTACGGTCGAGGAACGGGCCTGCGCTGAGACATCGGCGCTTGCTCCCACGCCGTCCACAGGCGTTGCCGCCAGCCGCACCCACATGCGTGTGGGCGCAGGACTCCGCTCACTTGGACTTGCGCTCGTTCACCGCCTTCTCAATCACAGAGACGAGTTCCTTGCCCCGCAGATCGCCACTGGCCACAATCCTGCCCGTCGTCCCATCCACCAGCACCCGGAACGGAATGGAACTGACCCCATAAAGCCGCGCAAGGTCGCTCTGCCAGCCCTTGCCATCATGTACCTGCGGCCAGCCCATGCCCGTTTTGGCTGCCAATGCCTTCAGCGCCGGACCGGATGCCGCCCCGTCCAGCGACACCCCCACTATCTCCAGCCCCTCTCCCCGGAAACGGAGTCCCGCCTCCACAGTCGAAGGAATCTCGGTCAGACAAGGCCCGCACCACGACGCCCAGAAATCAAGAAGCAACAGTTTGCTGCGGTACCCATCGGGAACCCTGACCTCCTGCCCTGCCGTGTCCAGCACCGCAAACGCAAGCGCCTCCCTTCCCGGACTCAGATCCGGACCCTCCCGCTTCACCGCAGGTGGAGCCGCCACCTCCTCCAACCGTACCCGGCCGCCCTCAGCCACCTCTGCCACCCGGTACCACCGCCCGAAGGCCTCAAACGCACGGTTCAGCAGATGATACTCTCCCCGGCTATTCATCCCGTTGCCATCCAGATCAAGCCAGAGCGCAGCCTTGTCTGTCAATTCGACGTCCCCGAAATCAAAGGTCCCCCGGCACTCCATGTCCACCAGCATCGTCCTCACTTCTCCACCCCCCGGAAAGGCAATTTTCCCGGCGATGCCAAAATCACAATAGTAATTGATCGCATCAGGAGAAAATCTGCCCGTCCGCTCGGTCCAGTAAAAACGAATCACGCCACTCTGTCTTCCACCGTCGAGTGGCAACCGGACATGGAAAGCCGCTTTCCACACATCGTCGCTGCCCGGCCGGTCTCCTTCAGGCCTCTGCCGGAGGAACGGTACCTTCTCGCCAGTGCCGAACCGGCCATCCCCATCGCCATCCACCGCGAGAACATGCGGCCATCCTTCGCGGTATGTCATCTCCACCGCATGCCGCTCCGGCCGCTGCTCGTCGCCCAGTTCAAGAAATCCCCGGCGCACCACCGCCCCTTCAGGTCCAACCTCCTGCGGACCAAGTTTCACATGCCGTGGCCTGAATCCCAGATACAGATCCCTGAGCCCACTCTCCTGGAATACGTTCCACGTGCTCTCAATCACACCAGCAGCCCTCACCGGCACCAATGCCAGGATCAGTCCCGCCAGAATCGTCCTCATCATGATACTGACACGTGACAGCGGGATTTCACTCTGACAAGTCCGTTGTATCCGCCCACCTCCGCAGATCCACTCTGGAATGCAACAGCCGCACGGTCATCTTGCCCACATGCTCGTCCCCGCTCTCCTGCTGATGTTCCAGACCTCCGCGGCTCCCGCACCACCACCGGCGCTTTCGACCAACGAAACCTCGATGGCCGGATGGATGTCGGACCACCCGGACCCCAACTCTCCCACCGAAG
>CAZSDE010000054.1:3112-9829 GCA_964605435.1 uncultured Akkermansia sp. | reverse complement strand
ACTGGTACTGGCAACTCGCCACCGATGGCCGCACCCTTCACGGCAACATCCGGCTCGCCGCCGGCCGCCGCGAAAAAGGCGAACTCAGCTTCGCTTACTTCGAACACCTCGCTTCCCCCACCGATGCCATCCAACCCCTCGCCAGAACCCTGTGGATCGGACCCGGCGACGGCCTCTCCATGGCCTGCCCCAGCCCGCTTTCCTGCCGCGTCACATGGAAGTCAAAATCCGTCCTGTTCCACTTCCTCGCCCTCGAACAGAAGCTTCCCCCGAATCTCGCCCTCAGGAACGGCGAAACCTTCGTCCAGCGCACCTGCGACGAAAGTGGACTCCGCTTCATCCTCGTCTGCGACCGCACCCGGAAAGCCTTCGCATGGATCCTTGATCCCTCATTCCCTCAGCCGGAACACTTCTCTCCGCTCTCCGCATCGCTCGCCATCGGCCGCCGTACCGGCTTCGTTTTCTGGAACGATCCCCATGCCGGCAACCGCAAGGTCCTCGCCGCCGTCGCCAGTTCCGCCGTCACCCGGAATGAATGGAACGACGGCCCCTTCGACCAACTCGCCGACAACTACGCCGACCAAACCGGCATCCGCTCGTTCATCGAACTCGTCATGCCCTCCACCAAAGGCCGCATCGACCGCTTCGGCAACTTCACGGACCGCTCCGAAGCCGCCCGCGTCGCCATCGTTCCCTACGGCACCTACCATTCCCCGCACGATGTCGGAACGTGGCTCCAGCAGCAAGGCACGCAGCCCATGGAAGCCATGCACTCCGCCCAGGGAACCAGCATCCCCACAACCGAATGACCAGATCCCTCAGTTCAGCAGCTCCAGTTCAGGCAGCACAAACTTCCCGTCCTTGCGGATGAGCCGACCATCAAAGTGAATCTCCCCCCCGCCATAATCCGGCCGCTGAATGCACACCAGATCCCAGTGCACCTGACTCCGGTTCCCATTGTCCGTCTTCCCCTCATACGCCTGCCCAGGCGTGAAATGGAAGCTTCCCGCAATTTTCTCGTCAAAAAGAATATCGCGCATCGGATGGAGAATCTCCCGGTTAAAACCAATCGCAAACTCCCCGATGTACCGGGCTCCCTCGTCCGAATCCAGAACCCGGTTGATGGCTTCCGTATTGTTCGCTGTCGCTTTCACAATCCGGCCACGCGAAAACTCGAGACGCACACTGTCGAACGCAATCCCCTGATAAATCGTCGGCGCATTGAATGAGACCACGCCTTCCACGGAATCCCTGACCGGAGCCGTGAAGCACTCCCCATCAGGAATGTTCTTCTCTCCACCACAGGCTTCGCTCCCGATTCCCTCGATACTGAACCGCAGGTCCGTGCCCGGCCCCTTGATGTGCACCTGACGCGTCTCGTCCATCAGCTTCTCCAGAGCCATCATGCCAGGCTTGAGGGCCGCATAATCCAGCAGACAAACCCGGAAGTAGAAATCCTCAAAAGCCTCGGTGCTCATGCTGTTGAGCTGCGCCATGGAAGGATTCGGCCACCGCAGCACACACCAGCGCGTCTTCTGAACCCGGTGATTCATCACCGGCCTCATCTTCGCCATCACCAGCTTCATCCGCTCCGGCGGCACATCGGAACTCTCCGTGATATTATGACTCCCACGGATCGCAATGTATGCCTGCATCCGCTCAATCAGATTCATCTGCACCCCGCTCCATTCCTCATACTGCTTCTCCACCGCACCCAGCTGCAGTTCCCGCGTCAGCCGCGCATCGTGAATCTGCACCTGAGGAATGCCCCCGGCCGCACGCGCCGCACGCACGAGCGCAATCCCCATCTCCGCAGGTGTATCATACAGATCAAAAAGAATATTCTCCCCGGGCTTCAGCGCAACGGAATGACTGATGAGTTGCCGGGCCAATTGATCAATTCGCGGGTCGTGCATGGGAAAAAATCAGGGAATCATTCACGGGAAACGGAAGCCTCGTGCGCCCGCTTCCCGATGCACACGTTCATGGCCCGCCTCTCCGCCTTGTCCATCGCAGAATCATGCCGACGCAGGCCGTACTTCGCGGGCGACCGGTATCTCCCGCTCCCTCCGCTGCTCCCGGCTCTTCTGCCAGCCAGGATACGCCAACCCCAGCAGCATCCCCACCAACGACAGCAGGATCAGCAACTCCGGAATGCTGATGCCCGCAGGCCCAGCACAGCGCACTGCCCGCTTCACAGAGCCGCCCCCTCCGGATCAGGTTCCCCCTCCGGAAACAGCTCCGGCACAGTCCGCTGTCGCCGCTCCCGCATCCAGTCCCAGAGAGCACGCCGCAGCACCTCGGCCGTCTCCGGATACCGCAGCGCGACATCCTCCCGGCAATCCGGATCCCCCGACACATCAAACAACCGCAGTATATCCCGGCTCTCCCCCGGCGTGAACACCAGCTTCCACTTACCCGTCCGCACCATCCTCTCCTTCATCTGCAAAGCTTCCTCCCTCAAACCCGGATTGAGCACAAACCGTCCCTCCATCGACCCGTCCGTCGTCAGCAGCGGTTCCTCCGGGACCATCACCAGAGGCTCTCCTCCGTCAATCTTCCTCACCGGAAACGGCACCGAAGATTCCCCGTACGCCACTAGCCCGGCATCTGCTCCGCCCTCCAGATACGGTCCCAGACTGACTCCCTCCATCCCGGCATCTCTGTCCCCTCCACACAATTCCAGAAACGTCGGTGCGAAATCAACCAACCGCACCACATGCGGCACCACAGCAGCATGACGCCGGCCCGGAAGGTGCAGCAACGCCGGAACCCGCATGGTCCGATCCCCTCCCTGCAGGCCATTTCCATGCCCCAGCGACACCCCGTCCTCAAGCAGCTCCTCCCCATGATCACCTGCTACCATGAGAATCGTGTTCTCCCACTGCCCCGTCGACTTCAGCCTCGCCACCACCCGGCCCACACATTCATCAAACCGCCCCACCGCCCCGGCATAAAGCTCCCGCAGCGCTTCCCCTGCTTCCCCCACTGCCCCGCCCCCGGCCGCTAACCGGGCCACCCATGCTCCCGCATCCGACCCAAGTTTCCCCAGCCGCTCCCGACCTCCCATGCCGGCGAATTGCCGCGCACTGTTCTCGTACGGCATCCGCCCGCACGAATAGTAAACCGTCCAGAAAAATGGCCGCTCCTCCAACCCGCGCTCCTCCAATCGCTCACAGACCCGGTCCGTAACCGATTCCGGACTCACCATGGGAGCACTGGCAGCCAGTTCCGGCAGCAGCCGACGCCCCGCCGGATGCCAGAACCATGCCGCCAACAGCGGATGCGCACGGCAGATTTCCCCACTCACCACCGCCTGCACCGACCCGCCTTTCTCCATCTCCTGCGCCTCAAACCCCAGCGGAAGCCCCGCCACACGGCCCGAACCTCCATCACCAGCCACATACGTCTCATACCCCAGTTCCCGCATCCTCTCCGGCAGCAGTGGCACCCCATTCCGGAGGAATCGAATTTCATCATCGCCCGGGTACTCATGCCGCAGACCATGACTGTGAGGATACACTCCCGTCAGCAGCGACGTCAGCGCCCCGGCACTGCCATTGACCGGAGTCAGGCACTGATCAAAACGCAACCCCTGCTCCGCCAGCCGCCGCAGCACCGGAGCCACCACTTTCCCCTCCCGCTCCCCGAACGCATAATCCGCCCGCAGCGACTCCCCAACCAGCAGGAGCACATTCGGACGCCCCACAGTCTTCCCGGCCCGCACCGGCAGGTCCCCGCCGTCCGACCTCTCCGCATCCGGGGCCAACTGCAGCCCCAGCCCAGCCAGCGCCACCATCCCGCTCGCTGTCGCCGCACAAGCACCCGGCGTCCACCCAGACCGCAGCCAGCACACGAACCGATAGCAGTACCATCCGCCGCTGAACGCCAGCCACGCCACCACCGTCCCCTTCAGCACAAATGGCAGCACCCCCTGCCGGACCCAGCCAGGCACCGCTTCCTGCATCCGGAAATACCAGTGCCGACCGTCCATGCCACTCACCATCCACGGACGATAATGCACCACTGCCGCCGACACCAGCAGCGTCACCAGCAGCACCAGCAGCAGCGTCCGCCACACCACCGGCCAGAATCGGCCCGACCGCCCCGCCCACATCACCACCAGCGGATAAACCGCCAGTGCCATCAGGATCCCAGCCGGCACATAGGCCCGCGCCAGCACCCCGGCATGCCGCCACATCAGCTGATCCCTCATCCCAGCCATCCCAAAGGCTTCATGCGAAGCAGCCACCTTCGGCCACACACTCACAAACGCAAACACACCGCCGGCAAACTCCAGCAGCTGCCAGGCCATGACCACAGCCAGCACCCGCAGAAACACCCATCCACGATTCCCAGTCTCCTCGCTCCACAGCATCATCGTCCCCTCATCTCATTCCCCCTACCCCCCTTTGCAACGGCAATCGAAGCAGCTTGCCTCCCCATCATGCCGGGTCCACACTCCCCACGCCATGGATAAAGCCACCAAGTCCTTCCTGCTGGATCTCCTCAACACCCCAAGCCCCACCGGTTTCGAAATGGCCGGACAAAGGAAATGGGCCGCATGGGTCAAACCTCACGCCGACTCCGTCGCCTGCGACGCCTACGGCAGCACATGGGCCGTCCTCGAGGGCCAGACCCCCTACCGCATCATGCTCGAAGCCCACGCCGACGAAATCGGCTTCATGATCAAGCACATCACCAAGGAAGGCTTTCTCCACGTCGACCGCATCGGAGGCAGCGACTACGCCACCGCACGCGGACGCCGCATCATCTTCCAGGGCGACAAAGGCCCCGTCACCGGCATCATCGGCAATACCGCCATCCACATCCGCGACCGCTCCGGCGGGGAAAAAGCTCCGGAAGTCCACGAACTCTACGACGATGTCGGAGCCGATTCCGAGAAAGATGTCGCCAAACTCGGACTCCGCGTAGGCCATCCCGCCGTCTATGCCGACTCCGCCGAGGAATTCGGCGGCAATCGCCTCATCGGCCGCGCCCTCGACAACCGCATCGGCGGCTTCATCATCGCAGAAACCATCCGCCGCCTCCACAAACAGCGCCGGAAACTCAGCGCCACCGTCATCGCCGCCAACTGCGTTCAGGAGGAAATCGGCGGATACGGAGCCCGCATGCTCACCTACCGGCTCAAACCAGACGTCGCCATCTGCCTCGACGTCACCCACGCCACCGATTCCCCCGGCATCGAAAAATCCCGCCACGGCGCCGTGACCCTCGGAGGAGGCCCCTCCATCACCCACGGAACCTGCTGCCACCCGCTCGTCATCGAACGCCTGCTCAAAACCGCCGCACGGGAGAAAATCAGTATCCAGCACGAATCCTCCTCCCGCTACAGCGGCACAGACACCGACTCCATCTACCACATCCGCGAAGGCACACCCTCCGCTCTCGTCTCCCTCCCGCTCCGCTACATGCACTCGGTCGTGGAATGCGCCAGCTTCTCCGACATCGAAGAAGTCATCTCCCTGCTCACCGCCTTCGCCCTCTCGGTCAAACCAGGCGATTCCTTCAGCCAGTCCCTCTGATTCCATTCCCGTGATTCTGCCCTCCGACGACGACGCCCGCAAACCCGGCCGGGGTGATCCGGATCCTTCACGGAACGATCCCTCACCGGAATCAAAGCGCCCGCAGGACGACACCGGCCATGGCCCAGCGTCGTCCAACGAAAACGATGACGGGTTCAGCATGCCCGACGACCAGGATGATTCCTCCTTTCACGACGACGGTACGCTTCCCCTCAGCTCCGGCATCAAGGCCCCCGCACCCCCGGGCTGGCGAGAGGACCTGCGCGATGAACTCGACGATGCCCTCGACGAACTCGCCGAAATCGAGGACCCAACCCAGGATTTCGATCCCCCGGACCCTCCCGATCTCTTCACCTTCTACGGGGAACTGGCCGCCATCCGCAACGAACTGCGGCGGGCCTTCCGCCGCTCATCGGAAACAGCCGAGAAATTCGGCGGAGCCCTCCAGGCCCTCTCCTCAGGCCCCCAGACCCCCATCAACAACCGGTCCCTCGGCCTCGCCCTCGTGGCGCTCGCCGACCGGATTGCAGAAGCCCCCGCACCAGTCGCCGCCGCCCTCCAGAACGCGCTCCGGGCTGCCGGCGTCGAAGTGATCGAAACCATCGGAAAACCGTTTGATCCCAGCACCATGAGCATGGTGGCGACCGCACCCCCGCCCAGAGGAACCAAGTCCGGCACGGTTCTCGCCGAATCCGTGCGGGGATACCGGAACCGCGACGGCATCCTCCGCCCAGCCTCCGTCACCGTCGCTGATCCTGCCTGACCCAGACCGCCCGCCAAACCCATGGACGTGCATTGCCCATACTGCCGGCACCGGGTCTCTCTGCCCAAATACGAACATTGCCCTCACTGCGGCTGCGAAGTCGCCATGCTCGGTACCATCCTCCACGCCACCCACGACTCCCTCCAACTCGGTCTCCTCGCCCTCTACGATGGACGCTACGCCGAAGCCTGCGACCTAGCAGAAGAAGCATGGGGCCTCAAACGCTGCCGCGAAGCCACCGCCATCGGACTGATGGCCTCCACAGCCCTCAGCGACCCCATCGAAATCTCCCGCTGGCTCCGCAGACGCAGCCGACCCATTGGAGGAACTGACTGACAGCCTGTCCTCCAGAATGCACCGCAGGGAACGCCCCCACCGCAGCAATCCGCACTAGAAGAGCATCGGAAC
>CAZSDE010000054.1:0-3102 GCA_964605435.1 uncultured Akkermansia sp. | reverse complement strand
ACTCCTCGAAGGAACTCCCTGATGAGCCTGGCGCAAAACCAGGGACCGGCACCGGATCCTGATTCCGCAGTGGCCGGCAGAGCGGCTGCGCCGTGACCCGGGAGATGGCTTGCCCAGCAAGTCGGCCGACCCTATTCCAGAAGGCTGCGCTGCGCCAGCAGCCCAGGTCTTCAACACGCTCCTAACCCTTAGCCACCGCTGCCTGCAGCGGCGGATTGAGACGCTCCCGCGGCGTCAGAATCTCCGGACCATCGTCCGTAACCACCACCGTGTGCTCGAAATGTGAACTCGGCCGCCGGTCCCGCGTGACCGCTGTCCAGCGATCCGCAAGCACTACCACCTCCGGTGTCCCCATGTTCACCATCGGCTCAATCGCAAGCACCATCCCTGGCTCCAGCCGCACCCGGATCCGCCCATTGTCAAAATTAGGCACCTCCGGACTCTCATGAAGCTGACGCCCCACCCCATGACCCACAAACTGATGCACCACCGAAAATCCATACCGCCGCACAAACTGATCAACACTCCCGCAGAGCACCCGCAGGGGCCCGCCCGGCACCGCATGACCGACAGCCACATGAAGCGATTCCTCCGTCACCCTCAGCAGTTGATGCACCTCAGGCGGAATCATGCCCACCGGGACCGTCACCGCATTGTCGCCAATCCACCCATTGCGGACAATGCCCACATCAATCTTCACAATGTCGCCATTCTGAATGATCCGGTTCGCCCGCCCAATCCCATGCACCACCTCCTCATTGAGTGAAATGCAGATTCTTCCAGGAAATCCCCGGTACCCCAGAAAGGCACTCCGGCAGCCAGCCTCCGCCATGAACTGACCAGCCGCCTCATCCACTTCCCGCGTAGAAACTCCCGGACGGACCACCGCACAGGTCTTCCTCAGCACATCCGCAGCCACCTGACCAGCCTCACGGAGGCCATCAAGCTCAGCACCCTTCCGAATCGGTATCTTGCCCCCCTTGGCCACAGACTCAAATGGTCAATCAGCCGTTCAGCTTGCGGTAAATCGCCGTGCTGATGCCAATAAGAATCAGCACCGCCAGCGCCACATAGAGCAGCACCACTTTGCCACCGGAAGAACCCGCACCCTCACGCAGGGTGCCATCCCCCTCATAGCGGCCCCTGATCTTGCCCTTCCGTAGAAATCCATCGTAGTTCCGCTGCAGCAGATGCGTCTCCACCTGCCGCATCAGATCCAGCAGCACACCCACCAGAATGAGCACACTGGTGCCGCCGAAAAACTGCGCCGTGAAATACGGAATCTGCGCGTAATGCGTCATCATCTGCGGAACAATCGCCACCAGACTCAGAAACGCAGCCCCCGCAAACGTCAGCCGGCTCATCGTGAAATCCAGGAAGTCCGCCGTCGGCTTGCCCGGCCTGATCCCCGGAATGTACCCGCCATTCGATTTCAGATCCTCGGAAATCTGCGTCGGCTGAAACATCGTCGCTACCCAGAAGTACGCAAAGAAGAAAATCAGCACAAGGTAGATCAGCCAGTGCCACGGGCCGTTGTTCTGCGAAATCTCCAGAAACTTCTTCGCCCAGTCGGAATTCGTGAAGACCCAGTTGATGATCACCGCCGGAAACGAAATGATCGCCGATGCAAAAATGATCGGCATGACACCGGAATAGTTCAGCTTGATCGGCAAATGCGTCGACTGCCCACCCATCACCTTGCGTCCCACCATCCGCTTGGCGTAGTTGATCGCAATTTTCCGCGTGGCCTGCGTCAGCACAATGATGCCGGCCACCGTCAGCACGAAGAGCGCAATCAGCCCGACAAGTTTGATGGCCTTCACCGGATCACCCGCCCGCACATAATCCCGGAACGTGTTGACGAGCGCATTGGGCAGGTCAGCGAGAATGTTCACCGAAATGATCAGTGAGGTCCCATTCCCAATCCCCCGCTCCGTAATCTGCTCACCCAGCCACATCAGGAAAAGAGTACCCGCCGTCATCGCCGTCACCGCAATCCCATAGAACCCGAAGGTGTCGACGAGATTCTGAGGAACCAGCTGCCGCGACGATCCCTTCAGGTACTCGTCCATCCCGCGCAGGAGCACATTCCCCTCCGGATGACAAAGGCCCCGGGCCATGAGATAACCCTGAATGACGCAGAGGATAATCGTCAGATAGCGCGTGTACTGCGTGATCTTCTGACGTCCCCCCACTTCCTTCGCCAGCTTGCTCAGCTTGGGAACCACCGCCGTCAGCAACTGCACCATGATCGACGCACTGATGTACGGCATGATCCCAAGGGCAAAAATCGAACAGGCCGCCACCACACCACCACTGAAGGCACTGATGAGCGTCGTCAGCGCATTGCCGGTCTTGGCCTCCGCCGTGTCAAGATAACCCTGCACCACCGAGGGATCCACCCCAGGAAGGGTAATGGCAGCACCGATCCGCACGACCGCCAGCATGGCTATCGTGAAAAGAACCCGCTGACGGAGTTCGGGGATCTTGAAAATGTTCGCGAAGGCGGAAATCATGGAAAGATATCAGGGAAAGGATCTGGACAGTTATGCCGAAACAGGAAGACGGGCGCAACCCTCGTTGCGCCCGTCCGGAATCTTTTTGTCTGCTTATTCCGCACCGGGAGCAAGAACACTGCCACCCGCCTTCTCGATTTTCTCGCGGGCCGCAGCGCTGACCTTGTGAACCCGCACCTTGAAGGACTTGCTCAACTCGCCTTCAGCCAGCACCTTGACACCATCCCAGCGCTGCCCCTTCACCAGACCAGCCTCGCGAAGAACTTGCTCCGTGATCTCCGTGCCAGCCTCAAATGCCTCGTCGAGGTCACCCACATTGATGACCGCATAGCGGATCGCAAAATCCACGTTGCTGAAGCCTTTCTTCGGCAAACGACGGTAAATCGGCATCTGACCGCCTTCAAAACCGTGGCGGACCGTACCACCAGCGCGGGCCTTCTGACCCTTGTGGCCCTTGCCGGATGTTTTGCCGTGACCGGAGCTTTCGCCGCAGCCAAGGCGCTTGACCCTGTGTTTGGCACCGGGACGCGGTGCGAGAGTGTTCAATCTCATGGAATCAGTAATTGTTGATGTTCTGCCGCAGTCG
>CAZSDE010000053.1:8260-12819 GCA_964605435.1 uncultured Akkermansia sp. | reverse complement strand
GGTCAGACTGGTGCTGGTCTGGGTGGAGAAATGGGAGATCCGGCATCTTGGAGGCATGCGGACAGTGGATGCGGAAGTGACCTTTGATCCGGCGAGTGGGAAGACGCGGCTGCGGCTGCAGTATCTGCTGGGGCAGTACCGGGGCATTGCCGATTCGTTTTCGGTGGAGGAAGCGGCGGGCGGGCTGCGGCGGGTGTGTCTGCGGCTGCGGTTGCCGCGGAAGCACCTCAACGAGTTTCTCTTTGCGGTGACCGAGTTGCCCGAGGTGCGGGCGATTGACTGCCGTGACAGCGGTGGCGGCGGTGCTGGGATCAGTGGGCCTCCGGGAGCGTGAGCTGGAATTGCCATTGGGGGCCCTTGAACCATGGGGATCGTCCGGCGTCGGCGTGGAGAGGCGAGAACGTGCGCACGGTGAGGGTGCGGCCGTCTGGTTCCCATGTCATGAGGCGGAGCCATCCGTCGCCGCCATTGCCTTTTTCGTCTGATCCACCGCCGAAGCCCTGGGCATTGAAGAGGAGCTGGTGGACGTGATGTCCGGCGGCATTGGGATCGGTGCGGCGGCCCACGTGCGAGCCCATTTCGTGGCCGTTGAGAACGAGGTGAAGGTTGCGGGACGGGAAGACGAGGGTTTTCCAGAGGTCTTCGCCGTCGTGGGTATCGCCGGAGCGTCCGGTTCCGTAGGTGTGGGGATTGCCGGAGCGGCCGCGGTTGCCGTCCTGTCCATCGCGGAGGTCGCCCGGGATGATGAAATCGTGAGTGAGGAGAATGCCGGTGTGGCTGGCGTAGGCGGGACGCGCGAGGAGGTCCCGGGCCCACGCGACGGCGGCGTGGCGGGGTCCCCATTCGAGGGAGACGACGAGGATTTTCCGGCCATCGGGGGCGGTGAAGGCGCTCGCTGAGTTTTCGAGCGTGTGCTTTCCGGCGGCATTGGGAGCAGTTTCCAGCAGGATGCTGCCGCTGCGCGGGCGGTTCCAGTCGTTCGGGAAAAATTCTGGAAACCGGCTGTCGCGGTTCTCGGCGTTGCGGATGCCGTAGTCGTGGTTTCCGGTGGCGAGGATTACGGGGACCTTGTCTGCGAGCGGGGCGAGGGCCTTGCGGGCGCTTTGCCATTGCTGTTCGGAATTCTGATCCCCCCAGCCGCGGCCACCGCCTTCGGCTATGCCGTTCTGTTCGACGAAATCCCCTTCGTGGAGCACGAGCTGGATGCGCCATGGTGCGAGGTGGTCGGCGGTCCACTGGCACATGCGGTCGAAGTGCTTCTGATTGGCGGCGAACTTGGCGTAGTTCTGGGAATCCGGGAGAACCGCGATGGTCCAGCCTGCGCTGATGCCTTTTTCCGGGTCCGGGAAGGGAGGCAATTCCGAGGCCATCGTCCGCAGACCAGGGAGGGCCGGCGGGAGGGATGCGAGGAAGCGTCGGCGGGAGAGGATCATGCAGCAGCAAAGAACGGCTGGGCGCGGACGGATTGATCAGGCGGGAACGACGGGCTTGCGGAGGCCGGGCAGCGGGGCGAAGAGCCGGTCATTATGCCAGTCGAATCCTTTTCCAGTGTCACGGTCCATACGAAGGCCAATGTCTACTTTGATGGCCGGGTGGTGAGTCACACCGTGATCCTGCCGGGCGGGGAGAAGAAGACCCTTGGGCTGATCTATCCTGGCGAGTATCATTTCGGTACCGGGGCACCCGAGAAGATGGAAGTGACCGCGGGCTCGTGCAGTGTTGTGCTCGATGGAGAGAGCGAATCGAGCCAGTATGGAGCCGGCACGGAATTCGATGTGCCCGGAAACAGCGGGTTCACGATCACGGTCGATGAGGGCATCTGCCAGTATATCTGTTCGTTTCTGAGCTGAGGAAACCTGTCGGCGGGAGTACCCCCTGACTGTGCTGCGGTCAGAGCGTGCGGACGAAGGCGGCGAGGTCGGCCAGTTGCTGGTCTGTGAGGCCCGTGGCGAGTGGTGGCATGATGCTGTGACCATTGCGGTAGCGGGCGGTCCATGTGCGCAGGGCGCTGACGGATCGGGTGGAGCCGCCCATGAACTGAAGAGTCAGGCGGTTTCCCTGCCGTGACTGCAGGAATCCTTCTGCGGAGGAACCATCGAGGAAGCGGACGTGGAAGGGCCGGAAGACATTTTCGACGGCGGCGGCGGGATGGATGAGGGCAGTGAAGATGGCGGCGAGGTCGCGGCTGCGGCTGCCGTCGAGTGGTGGAGCCATGGCCACTCCCCTGCCCTGCGCGGCGTGGCAGGACAGGCAGAGACTTTCAAAGAGCGGGGCTCCTGCGGCCGTGTCAGGTGTCAGGGAGCCGCTGGTGACGGCGGTGGCGAGGCGGGCCGAGCGTTCCGTGATGGCTGCGGTCGAGCGGAGTGATTCCGCGCGCTGGCGGGTTTCGGCGAGGCGTCCGTGGGACGGCACGCGTTCGCTCAATTCGTCCGCGAGGGCGCTGAGGCGGGAGGCATCCTCGGCGAGGAGGGGGGCGAAGGCGTGATTGAGGGCGAAGTGGGTCCCGGTTTCGGTGGAGGCGAGTTCCTCGAGCACTTCCGACTGACTGGGCGTGGGCAGGGTTGCGATCCATGTGCGCAGTTCGGCTTCCACGGCAGGCTTATCGGCTTCGGGGGCGGAATGGAACCAGCCTTGCCATGCGGCGGCGCGGACCGCGGGCGCGGCGGCACTGCTGCGGGCATTTCCGCGGAAGAATTCCGGGTCGCGGAGGCCTGTGGCGAGGGCGCAGCGGACGGCTGCGAGGGCGAGGGCGGGCTGGCGTTCCGGGATCAGGCGGAGGGCAGCGATGAGATCGCTGCGCTGGGCATCTGTGCAGGCCACGGCGGCGAGATCGAGGGCGCTGGGCCAATCCTCCGGGTTGGCCGAGGCGAGGAGTCGGAGGGCGAGTGGAGCGGCCGTGAGGCGGGCGGCCGCGGCCGTGCTGGCCGGGGCATCGAGGAACCAGTCGGCGGAGGCCCGGGGGTCTGGAGCCGATGCGAGGAAGCTTTGGAGAAGAGTGGCGGCGGGCGCGATGGATTCCGCGCAGGCGAGGGCCGCCGAGCGGATCGCGGGGTTTGCGAGGTCCGGGGCAGTGAACTGTCCGGCGGCGAAGCGTTCTGAATAACTGCGGCGCTCAAGCACGGGCCGGATGCTTTCCGGGAGAGGCGCCAGCAGACTAGGGTTGGCGGTCAACTGGCGGACGGCGTCCGGTTGAGCGGCCATGGCCAGTTCCAGCTGGTGGTTGAGAAAAGCCTGCTGATAGCCCGTCCATGTGAGGGTTTCCCCCTGGACGCCGGGACGGCGCGCGGGGTCGGGAATCGCATACCCCCTGAGCATCTCCGCGAGCAGGCCTGGGGGGATGGCGGCAGCGTACTGGGCGTAGCGGGCCAGTTCGCGGAGGACAGCGGGTTCGCGGCGGGACGCAGCCACTTTTGAGAGAAACGGAGCGGCGGCTTCGGGAGGGACGGACGCCGTGCGAAGGGCGCGGATCAGTTCCAGGGCGAGTGGTTCCGACGCACCGGAGGCGAGTGCCTCACTCCATGTTTCCGCGTCCCACTGCCGCAGTCCGGCGAGTGACCACACGGCGTGGATGCGGAGGTCCTCGGGGCCTTCCGCCTTCCGGACAAGGTTCAGGAGATGGGGAATCAGGGCGGTCGCCTTGCGGAGGACGATCTGGTGCCATGCGGCGCGCATTTCCCATGTGACTGGGGAGGCGAGGTGCAGGAGGAGGTCGGTTTCCGCGGCGTTTTCCACATCTGGAGCGGAGCGGCTCTTCTGGGAATCGTGACGGATGCGCCAGATGCGGCCACTTGACTTGTCGCGGGCCGGATGATTGCGCGGCACTTCGTTATGGGAGATCACCGGGTTGTACCAATCGATGACGTACAGACAGGCGTCTGGGCCGAAGGCGATCTGGACGGGACGGAAGCGGCGGTCGCGGCAGGTGAGCAGGTCGGGACCGCGCGACACTTTCCAGCCTCCGGCGGTGTCCGGTGTGGCGGTGACGCTGTTGATGGAACCGGTCACTGCGTTGGCGATGAGGAAGCGTTCCTGCCATTCCCGGGGAAAGCCGCCTGTGCGGTCTTCGCTTCGGGCGAGGCCCGAGAGGCCCGTGCTGCCGAGATCGATTTCGCCGACGCCCGGCTGCCATGGCGCGTCCGGGAGGTATGGTTCCTCGTTCCAGCCGTGGAAGTGAGCACCTTCCTCGAAGGGGGCGAGGCAATGGTCGAAGGAATTGGCTTCCTGGACCCAGAGCTGGCCATTGCGCTGGAGGTGGACCCCCCATGTGTTGTTGAGGCCGGCTCCGATGAGGCGGAATGCGGTGCCATCGGGCTGAAAGGCCGCGAATTTCCCGTAGTTGAACTTCGTCTGGCGTCCGGCTGCGTCCGTGATTCCGCCGGAACCGAGCACACCCTGGATGGTGAGGACCGAGCCATCCGGGAGCCACATGAACTGGTGGGCCATGGTGTGTGAATCCTGCACACCGAAGCCACGCAGCAGGGCAGTGCGGTCGTCCGCCCGTCCGTCGCCATCGCGGTCGCGCAGCCGGAGAATCTCCGATCCGTGCGCCACCAGCACGT
>CAZSDE010000053.1:0-8250 GCA_964605435.1 uncultured Akkermansia sp. | reverse complement strand
ATGGGCATGACGAGGCCGTCGGCGAAGATCCGGGGCCGGTGTGGTCCGGGTCCGAGCGGTTGATCGATGACGAGGATGCGGTCGCGCCCGCCTTCCTGCCATTTGCGGCGGGCCTCGTCTGCCTGGGCGGGGTCGTTGAGGTCGAGCGGGTATTCCGTCGCTGTGGTCGTCCAGAGGCGGCCTGCGTCATCGAAGTGGAGGGCGACCGGTTTTTCGATGCCTTCGGCCTCGCTTGAGACGAGTTCGATGGTGAATCCCGGGGCGGCGCTGAAGGCGGCACGTTGTTCTCCCGGTGACAGCCTGGGAGCGTCTGCGGCGTTTCCTTCCTTGAGCTGGGCCGGGAGGGATTGGGCGAGCAGGGCGAGTGCGACTGCGGAATGCCGGGCGGTCATCATGCCGACGGGCCGCGGGTCAGCGGCGGCGGCGGAAGGAGGCGGCCATCAGGCCGAGGCCTGCGAGCAGGGCCGATCCTGGTTCCGGAATTGGTTCACCGCCCGTGAAGCGGATTTCCGCGATGCCGAGGCGGTCACCGCCCGCACCGGCGTTGGCCGGGTCGAAATGATTGTCCGTGAAGGTAGCGCGGATGAAGTTGGCGTTGACGACCCCGAAGGTTGCTTCGGCAGCCCCGCCGACGACTGCATTGGAGTTCACGACGAGGCCACTGACTGACGACACGAAGCTGAGGCCACCATCGACGGAGAAATCGAGCGACAATTGCCTGGCGGAATTGCCGTTGGCAGTGCCGAAATGGTATCCCCAGACGACCACGGATTCGACCGAGAAGAGGCCACCGAGGGAAATGCCGAAGGCTTGCGGAAGGCCGCCTGCGGCAAAGAAGTCGCTCGGGTAGCCACCGGGATCCGTGGTGACCCATGCATTGGTCGGGCCGAAGCTGACGGCGGCGTGGGTGACCGACTGGTAGTTTCCGATGGTGGGGGCGGCGGAGAGACCGGATCCGTCGATGAGGTTGGTCTCGTTGTCGAGGCCACCGAGTTCCTGGCTCACGGCATTGAGGTACTGAATCGAGGTGGGATTCAGGATGGCCGTGGCAGCGCCCGCCGGTGCGGCGAGGGCAAGGAGGGCGAGAATTGGCTTCAGCGTCTTCATTATCATTAGGATAAAAGCATTCTGCGTGCAGAGACCAGACAATTCCGGTCCCGCAGATGCGGAATCTTCAGGGAATGAGGGCGACGCGGTAGAATCCCCGCGGGGCCGGGCCCGGGGAGGGGTCGGTGAGCGTCAGGCTGGGGGCGGTAGCCACCACGGGATCGCCTTTCGGGGACCATGTGACGAGGCCATCGCTGTACTGGAGCTGGTACTTCCGGCCGGGCGTGCTGGTGATGGTCACGGCGTAGCCTGCGGCCGACCATGCCGCTCCAGCCGTGTTCAGGAACACATTCGGGGCAGCTGGCGAAGGAATGGTCAGGAGCCCATATCCGGCCGATCCGTCCGGGAAGCGCCCTTCGGCGGCATCATCGGCGAGCGGGCCGAAACTCACAGCATTGACTGGACGGCCATCGGGGGCGGTGAGCAGAATCGGTTCACCGGCTGCGCTGAGGCGGAAGGGCACATGCAGTTGCCCGGGCGTCGTGCCATTCTGTTCCGGTTCGCCGTCGGCCCAGACGAGCAGAAATCCGCCTGGTGGAATGACCGTGCCGCTGGGGAGAGCAAAGCGGCCCGGCAGGGCTGGATCGTCCGACAGGAAGAATCCGCTCAGGTCGACGGTGGTCTGTCCGGCGTTATGGAGTTCGAACCAGTCATCCGAGCGCCCGTCGGCGGGGTCGGTGATGCCACTGGCCGGGGAATTGCCGGCCATCCATTCGTTGATGGTGACGGCGGGGAGGATGGGAGGGCCGGTGACGGTGATGGAGACGGGAAAGGAACCGACGACGGCTCCGCGGCGGTCGATGCCCTGCACGTTGAGTTCGTTGCTCGCTGCGTAGAGGTTGAGATTGAGCCTCCAGCTGGTCTGGCTGAACCATGCTGGGGTGTAGTCGATGCCATTGATGCGGAGGAAGCGGACGCCGGGCGGTGCGGTTCCGGTGAGGGTGATGGCCCCGTCG
Source organism: uncultured Akkermansia sp. (assembly GCA_964605435.1). GTDB lineage: Bacteria > Verrucomicrobiota > Verrucomicrobiia > Verrucomicrobiales > V1-33 > V1-33. Next base: position 6,187 of record CAZSDE010000053.1, on the reverse strand, counting down.
TCGTCAGTGAGGGTATTGCTGCCGGAGATGGCGAAGGTAGTGCTGGGGTAGGCGGCGTTGAGCTGGGAGATGATGTAGCTGCGGCGCGAGCTGATGTAGGTTTTGACGGTTGAGACCTGCCCGGCATTGGCGGTGATGCCCTGGGCGGCGAGTCCGGCGACCATGGCATCGATGCGGGCGTTGGCGGTGGCTGTGACCATGGGGCCATCGACAGCGTCGCGGAAGGCAGCCCACCATGCGCGGCGGAAAGCGGGATTGGTGCGGAATTTGGTGCAGAGCGGGTCCTGGGTATTCACTTCGAGGCCCGTGGTGGCGGCATCGCCGACGAGTCCGAAGCTGAAGTCGATATCCCATGCGGTCATGGCCCATGGGCCGCGCTTTGGTTTGTAGAGGTACATGTTCTTGCCGTAGGTGTATCCCCATGTGTCCCAGTTTCCGGCAATGCGCTGGACGGCGAGGGCGCGGGCCCATGAATCCTCGTCCACGAGAGGATCGACGGCGTTGAAGAAGGCGGGGTCGGTGCCGCTGCTGCCGGTATTGAAGGCGTCGACGAGGCGGCGGAAATCCGTCCAGTCGTTCCCGGAATCGGTGGACCGCAGGGCCCATTGGTAGCGGTAGGAAGCGTCCTTGTGGATTCCGCCGGTGGTGGTGCGTTTGGCGAGGAAGGCGCGCAGCGTTGTGCCGAAGGTGGTGCCATTGTCCGCGTATTCGATCCAGTCCTGGGCCTTATGGATCATCCCGTCATCGTCATCGGGCCAGTAGGCATCGACCCATGCGCCGCTGGGCTGCTGGGTGTCTTCGAAGACCGTCTGGCGCTGCGTGCCATTGATGACGACGCGGCAGAAGCGGCGGTGGATGCTGGGGAGGCCGATTCTCCGGGCGATCCACCAGATGGTCTGTTCGCGGATGAAGGAAGTGTCGTCGCCGAAGGTTCCTGGACCAGCGAGGATGAAGTCAGTTTCTCCGAGAAAGCGGTCGTCGGAGGGAACATTGCAATCGTAATCGCAGGGGTTTCCCTGGGGGCCATTGAAGCCGCTCGTATGCCATGGGCTGCCGCTGTACTGGGCCGAGGCATTGTAGATGACGCGCTGAGGGTTGGGCACAAACGTGACATCCAGCGGGGTATTGCTGTTCCTGATGCGGCTGGTCCATGCGTTGCGGGTGGCTTCGGTCATCCAGAAGCGGAAGACGCCAAGGTTTCCGGCCGGTGTGGGATCGCCCCAGCGGACGAGGGCTTCGCGGCGGTCGCCGGGGAACTCGCGGGAGGCTCCGGCGGAGTCGTAGGCCGTCACGGTGAAGGCGGCGAGGGTTCCGGCGGCCTGAGCGGGGATTTCGGCACTGAAGATTCCGCCGCCGCGGTAATCCATGACCACGCTATTGAGCTGAACTGATGGGTCGAGGCGGTAGCGGAGGAGGGCGAGCCCGATGCCGTCGGGGTCGTCGAGCCGGGCAAAGACCGTGACTGGTTCAGCGGCGGCGGGCAGGACGGGGAGATGAGTGACGGCGCTGATGGCGGGTCCGGCGTTCGGGCGTCGGGTGGAATTCGGCAGTCCGGGCGTTCCGGCGGACCAGCCCTGCGGGAGGATATTGCCGGTGGCTTCGAGCACGCCTCCGGCGAGGCGGAGGAGAATTTCCGGCTGACCGCGCAGCCATTTGACTCTCGCGCGGATGGTGGCGGTGGAATTGGGGGCAAGGGTTGTGGTGAGGGGAACCGAGAGGCGGTTTCCCGCGAGGTCACCGCGTCCGGCGGCGCGCACGTGGAGGCACTGAGCGCTGTTCCATCCGGGGGTGGTGATGCTGCTGCTGTCGTGTGTGCCCTGGAGCAGCCAGCCCGTGGTACCCTCTTCGAATCCCGGGTTGGTGACGCGGTTGGGGCCGTTGTTCTGAATGACCTCGATGGCATCGATGAGGCATTCGCCGGCTCCCAGCATCATGACGTGGAGCCGGTCGATGGCCGAGCCGCTTCCGTTGTCGAGGACACCGGTGGCTTCGATGGTGACCCAATCCTGTCGTTCCGGGTTCCGGCTGTCGGCCCAGGTGGCGGCGAGGCGGCCATCGGCGCGCAGGTCGGTTTTTTCCAGACTGGAGCCACCGCCGTCGCTGTCGCGGCCCCATTGTCCGCCCGTGCCGTAGGTGACTTCATCCGCGACCACATAAGCGGTGACCGGGAAGGCTCCCTCGGTGATGGTGATGGGCTGTTCGAGTCGGAGGCGTTCACCTGTTCCGCTGTTCAGTCGGCCGGAGAAAGAAGAGATGGCGATGCTGGCTCCGGGAGCGAGGGGCGGAGCATTCGGTGGATGGTCGTAGCTGATCCCGCCGCGGAGGCGCCAGCCGCGCAGGTCGAGCGGCGCTGCCGTGACGTTGGTGATTTCGACGAATGGTGCCTGGGGCGAGCCTGCGGGGGCCTTGTAGAAGATTTCGGAAATGACCGCTGTCTGCGGTGCTGGGCGGGCATTGGGTTTTCCGGGGGATGGTTCCGCGAGGGTGGAGAAGACGGGAGCGCCATCCGGGTAGCGTCCGGTGGAAGTTCCGGCGGCCGTGGCTCCAAAGCGCACGCAGTCGAGGACGCGGCCCGGCTCGCCAGCCGTACCGGGGGCACGGAAATAGACCGTATCGCCACCGGATTTCAGTCCAAATCCCAGCTGGCTGGAGTCGAGGGCGAGAGTGGCACCGGCAGATAGGCTGGTTCCGGCGGGGAACGTGTACTTGAGGGCGGTGCGGTCGTCGCTGAGCACGCAGCCGCTCAGATCAACGGACTCGCTGCCGCGGTTGCAGAGTTCGATGAAGTCGGCTCCCGGACCGGCGGCGGCGGCTTCATTGATGAGGATGCTGCGCCATGGATGGGCCGGGGCTGGCTCGGCAGTTCCCGGGGAACCATCGACGGCCGCGCTGATGTCCCATGCCTGAGGGTTGTTCATGCCGTAGCTGGGCCGGGCCAGCACGAGGGAATGACCGGCTCCGTCGGCAGCCGGCTGCCATGGGTGACCGGAATCGTACTCCACCTCGAAAACGGCCCCCTTTGAGACGTCGATGAGGCGCAGGGTTCCGCCTGCGTTATTGAGGGCACCCTGCCATGGACCGAGCACGTTCGCGAGGCCGTAGACAGCCTGCACGTCTGCGGGAACGGCAGCGATCACGAGTCGCCCGCCTGCCGGGACCGTGGTGCCCTGGGGGAAGGCGAATTCCACCTCGCCGCTGAGCCGGAAGCCGCTGAGGTCTTCGGTCCATGGCTGGGAATTGTAGAGTTCGACAAATTCGAGATTGCGTCCATCGGTCCGGCTGCGCGGGTGGTAATGGATTTCCGCGAGGGTGAATGGTCCGCGGCGCGTGGCGGGCCCTGCAGGTTCCGGCTCCGGACGGACGAGACCAATGGGAACGGGCACGGGCGGCGGGGCGGCCGTGAAGCCAGTCTCGGCATTCGTCAGGGTATTCCCCGTGAGGTCCCGGATGCCAATTACGGTGAGGCGGTAGGCCGTGGCGGGAGCCAGGCCGTTGACCGTGAGCGTGACCATGCCTGGCAGGGGTCCGGCCACGGCTGCGGTGACCGTGCCGCCGGCGATCCGGAATTCCGCTCCGGCGAGATCGACCGGTTCGTTGAAAGTGACGATGACCTGGCCTGCGGAGATGGGCGCGCTGGCTGACTGGAGGACTGGCGGGTTGGTGTCGATGACGCGGAGTGTGGCAGGATGGCTGAGCGCTCCGCCGAAGGCATTGTAGACCACGCATTGAAAGGTGGCTCCGTCGTCCGCGAGGGAAGCGGCGGCGATTGTGAGGGATGGTTCCGTGGCTCCGGGGATGTCGACGCCGTTGCGCACCCATCGGTAACTGGCTCCCTGAGGATCGGCCAGGCTCAGCTGGAACGTAGCGCTGGCACCCTCATTGACCGACGTGGAGGCCGGCATGGCCGTGAAGAACGGGGGGCTCCCCGCGGCCGGATTCTGCGACGCTTCGTAGTGGGCGGCAATGGCGCTGGCGGGCAGGGCTTCCGAGTAGAGCGCGATTTCGTCGAGGTGTCCGGGGAACGATTCCTGCGTGCTGGGTCCGGCGGCTCCGATGATGGCGGGAAGGCCGAGGCCGCTGCCGAGCGTCTGGTTTACAGTGCCGAGGCTCTGGCCATTGTGGAAAAGTTCGGCCTGTCCGGCCTTCATGACGACGGCGAGGTGCATGAGTCTGCCGATGCTGGTGGACGGCAGGGTCCATGTGGGGGCACCGCTGCCATTGAAGAACCAGATGCGGTTTCCCGCCGTGTCTGCATGGAAGCTGAAACGGGTGCCGCCGGAGGCATCATGGCGCACGGCGATGAGGCAGGGATTGTATCCCGCGGGGGCCGTCTGATAGACCCACATTTCAATGGTGCCCTCGCCGTCTGCGAAGTCCCATTCCGGGTCCTTGTTGACCGTGACCCATCCAGCTCCGGCCGAACGCAGTCCTTTGACACCGATGACGCGGCCGCCGGTGCTGTCGTGGGCCGTGTCACCGCTGAGCGTTCCACTGAATCCAGGACGGCGGACATTGCGGACCGCAGGAGCCACGCTGCCATCGACTGGAAAATAAGCGAAGAGCGAGGGCTCGGCATTGACCGCGCTGGCGTAGTATCCATGTCCGACCGGGGGCGAAGCGAGCACCGTGAGCAGGGCGGCACGGCTCGTGGTGCTGCCGTTTCCATTCGTGATCACACAGTCGAAGCTGGAGCCATTGTCGGCTTGTGCGACGGGATCGATGACGAGGCTGTCGCCGGTTCCTCCGGCATCGATAGGCACTCCGTTGCGCCGCCACTGGTACGTTCCGCCGCCGCTGGCAGCGACGCTGAAGCGGGCCACGCCGCCGACGAGGGCCGTGACATCGCCCGGTTGGCCATTGATCACCGGGGCCTGTTTCGATGTGTCGTAGACATTGAAGTAGGTGAAGGCGGCACCGGCCTTGGCGGCAGCGGTCTTGTAGGTGAGGCCGACGCGGGAATTCGGGAAATTCGTCTGGTAGTTGATGGCGGCTCCGGGAATCTGCTGCCATGGTTCCGTGGCCGAGGTGCGGAAGAAGAAATTGTAGGTGTCCGTGGCTCCCGCTTCGGTGATATCAACGCGGAGGATGACCTTGCCTGCCGATGTGGTGATGGCCGAGTTGGGGACATTGTCTCCGAGGCCCTGCAGCCGCACCGCCCGGGCGGCGGGGTCCCAGTTGTCGAGTCCGAACGTGATATCCGGGCGGGCCCCGTTCGGCCCGCCGTAGAAGGTCAGGCCGGCGACCTGATTATTCTGGGCGACATTGTTGATGCGGACTTCGGTTTCCACGGTCCAAGTGCTGCCCGCGGCGAGGCCATCCGGGATGGCGGTCCATGCGATGGCTGCGTTGTTGCGGGCTCCCCACATGTCCGTGTTGCCGCCCGCCGTGAAGTCGAGTTCGTCATTGGCGGCGTCGAAGATGACATTGCCGAGCGATGCGTTCGGGATGTCGAGCAGGACGAGGGGGCTGAGGGAATCCTCCTCGAAGGATGTCTGCACTGCCGCGGTGAGCGGGACGGCAGCCAGCAGGAACAGGGGAAAGCGGGACAGCATGGCGAAAAAGGGGAGGATTTCCGCAGGAGAGTGTCAGAAATCCTCCGCCATGGGAATCCCCTGTCCGCGGAATCCGCGGAGCTTCTCCCGGGGCGGCAATCGCCCTGAATCAGCTCATCGGGATGCTGTCACGGAGCGCGGCTGACGCGGTAGAAGCGCTTGAGAGTACCTGCCGGAGCGGTCGTATCGGTGAACGTGGTGGTGCCTGGCAGTCCGGGGATGGCACCGTCGATGAGCGTCCACTGGCTGAGATCGGGCGAGGCCTCGAGGCGGTAGACCCGGCCAGCCTCGCTGCTCCATGCAAGGGTCATGCCCTGCGGGGTGACCGGGCCGAGTGAAGTGATGGTGATGGGCACCTGCGGGGCCTCGGGCGGGCCGATGAGGAAGGCATTGAGGAAGACGTTGACCGTGGCCGCGGTGGCGAAGTACCCCTCCTCCTTGCGTCCCTCGATCAGGAGCACGCCCTCGGCATCGGTGGTGGCCGTGAACTTCACCTGACGTTCGCCGAGAGCGGTGGGAGGATTGGTGCCTTCAAGGGAATAGGACGGCACTTTGATGGTGGTTCCGTTGCCGCCGTCGCTGGCCAGCCATGTCGAGCGCCGCGCTACCGTGGCGCTGGTGGGGTCCCACATCCA
>CAZSDE010000052.1:491-12885 GCA_964605435.1 uncultured Akkermansia sp. | reverse complement strand
GCTCCGCACGCCCCCAGCCACGCGCCCACGGGCACTCCCCCCCCCCGCCGCAGCCCGCCGACTTTATGATTGTTCCTCCCAGATCAATTCCCGCAAAACAATCGCTCACACCTCACTGCAAACATCCCAGCACCCCCAAGGTCAATCACTTTCCGAACCCTCAGCTCCCCCAAGCCGCCCGGCACAGGCACCCCACGCCACGCCTGACCGAAGCGCAGCTGGAACGCGCAGTTCATTTCGAAGTTGAAGAGAACATCAAAAACAGAGGGACTAACGGGGGTTGCCACCCGCGCCTTGTTCACCAACCGTTGCCTGAATGGCCTGTGTGCAGTCACACCTGCCTGAGCCCTGCGCCCTTCGGAGAAAGGCGTACATCAGTGCAAGAATGGGAAATCCAACAAGCCCAAAAATCCCAGTATTGATATGAGTTACTGTGCAGACTGCCAACAGCACCAAAACGAGGCAAATAGTTCTGTAAACTACTGAAAAGTGTTCGTAAAAACGAAGTTTTTTCACAGCGAGTTTCGAGGAAAGTTGGGGGAACGTTTACAATCCGGCAACGGCGAGCGCCAGCCGTTGCTGACACGGCAGATAGACTCCAATCCGTTCCCTGCATCCGTTTTGTTCGGCCTTGGTTGTAGATGATGGCTACTCATGGCTTCTTGGTCTTCGGTACCGCAGCAGCGATAGCCGCCCCCAACTCACGGGCCGTATCCTCAGTAAAGTTCCCCGAAATCTCAACTGTGCCTACGGTAATCGCTTGCAGAAGTGTCGGCGCAGAAATCAGCTTCCCGTGACTCAATATCGCTATCCGATCTCCAATGTGAGACTTGGAAAATTCACCAAATCTCCTGGCTGCGTCATCTGTGAATGATATGGAAACGATCCAATGATCTGAACTCCGTCTGACAAATGAAGACTTAATGTCGGCGGTGGCAAAAGCAGGCTTCGAAGCCACCCAGAGCGCTGATTCATCGTTCTTCTTGGCAACGGCATCCTTGGTTCCGGAAGGAACAACTACACGGAACTCAATCACCTCATCTGCGGCAATCAGAGGTGCGCTGAGAAGCAAACTTACAAATAGTAGTTTCAGTGCATTCATGGCGGTGGGCTCTGTTCGCTGGCCGAACGTCGAATCCTCCAACGCCTGACCAGGGGCGAGGCATCGACTGCGTGTTGATATTGTGGAGGTCATGGCAGCTGGAACTGAAGGCGGGTCAGGCGTTAAAAGGGGCTGCTTGTTCTGCTTTGATTATTCGTCGATCTCGTCGAGCAGCGTCTTCAGAGCTTTGATTAGCTGCGCCTTCGCGTCGGAATTGTCTTCCACATGCTCCGTGTACGACACACTCTTGATGCCGAGCTTACCCTTGACGATCTCCGAGGTCGGATCATGCGAGAGGACGATATCTGCTCCCATCTGTGGATCTATCGCCTCGACCACCAAGGTTGACTTGTTGCGCATCTTAACGGTCAGCGTCTCTCCTTCGATGCGCCCAGATGCAACCTCCCACGAATTCCAGAGATGGTTAACCCCGGGTTCCTTGTCTGTGATGATTACGAGCCTTCTCATGAGTTATTTTTTTCAGAACAGTTTATTATTTGCCCGTATCTGGTGGACTATCCCTTTGCCACCGGGGCGTTCGGCGGGGCGTCTCGTTATCATCCAACTATCTGAACTTCAACAGATACGACTGCACTGCCCTCACAACACCCGAACCACCGGATTCAGCGAGGGCTTTCAATGGTGTTTTTGCTTTGCGAATCATCAAGGTGAGAGCCCAGCGCGGTCCCTCGGCGAAGGATTGGCATGGATGGATGCACGCCGCGCTCTGACCGCCGAGTGTGAAGCGGTGCGTCGGATTGCGTGGCTTCGGTCGGTGAGTGGGCGACCTGGACCGGAATTCCGGACGGGTGTGAAGGTCGGCCTATCCAAGTGGCTTCATTTGACTGGCGGGGCGAGGGCGGGAGAATGCACGCAGCGACGGTGCAGCCGCTCCTGCAGCCGCGGCGGCATCCGACGCCGCTCCCGGGCCTGCGATGCGTCGGCCCATCCGTGCTGCCCTCATGGTTTAGAGCGTCCGCGCCGCCTCAGCCGCAGCCGCCAAAGCAATCATCCCTACCCGGACGGCAGGATTTCGTGGGGGGAAGTATCTCCCGCAAACGCGCGGATGGCCCCTCAGCATGAGGCCTCCAGTCCTGCCGGGGGCCTCGTCGCCCCATTGGGGAGACCCGCGTTTCGCACGGAAAACTACAGTTGCAGGCCCCGACCCGACCGCTAGAATCGCGCCCTCTTTTGCCCCGAATTTTAACCTTTTCCGGACCCCCGTCCGTCGGTATGCCCCAACTTTTCGCTGCTTCCAGTTTCCTTCTCGCCAATGGTCTTCCGATTGCGCTCGCACTCGGGGCCGCTGGTCTCCTCGTCGCCATTTGGCTGATCGCCCGCATCAAGGCGGCTTCCCCGGGCAATGCCCGCATGATTGAAGTCGCCAGCGCTGTGCAGGAAGGAGCCCGCGCCTATCTTAACCGCCAGGTCGCTGCGGTTGGCATCATCGCGGCGATCATCACAGTGCTTCTCTTTGCATGGAAGCGCTCGGCCCCGCTTCCCGTTGGCTTCCTTACCGGAGCGGTCTGCTCGCTCGCCGCTGGATACATCGGCATGCGCATTGCCGTCCTCGCCAATGTCCGCACCACCCAGGCCGCCACCGAATCGGAAGCCACCGCCATGCGCGTCGCTTTCAATGGCGGGGCCGTCACCGGCCTTCTCGTGGTCGGTCTCGCCCTGCTGAGCGTCGGTGGATTCTTCGCAGTGATGCGGCCCCACGGCACCGGCGAAGCTGTCAGCAGCCTTGTCGGCCTTGCACTCGGAGCCAGCCTCATCTCGGTCTTCGCCCGACTCGGCGGCGGCATCTACACGAAGGCGGCGGATGTCGGAGCCGACCTCGTCGGCAAGGTGGAATCGAATCTCAATGAGGACGACCCACGCAACCCGGCCACCATTGCGGACAATGTCGGCGACAACGTGGGCGACTGCGCCGGCATGGCCGCGGACGTCTTCGAAACCTACGCCGTCAGCCTCATCGGAGCCCTTCTCATCAGCGCTCTCCAGCTCAAAGGCATCGAAGGCGGACTGATCTACCCCTTCGCCATCGGCGGAATCTCCATCATCACGGCCGTCCTCGGCGTTCTCTACGTCAACCTGCGCGCGGCTTCCGGAAATGCCGGGCGGGTCCTCATCGAAGGCGTCATCGTCTCGGGCCTCCTCAGCGCCCTTCTCTACTGGCCAGCCACCACCGCGCTCATCCCGGAAACCATTTCCATCGCCGGCCGCACCTACACCCAGATGTCCATCTACGGGAGCGCCCTCGTCGGCCTCCTCATGACCTTCGGAGCTGTCTTCATTACGAATTACTATACGTCGACCGCCTACCACCCGGTCCGCAGCATCGCCAAGGCCTCGGAAACCGGTCACGCCACCAACATCATCGCCGGCATCGCCGTGGGCAACATGGCCACCGCCCTCCCGGTTCTCCTCATCGCCATTTCCATCTGGCTGAGCTACGCATGGGGCGACCTCTTCGGAGTGGCCACTGCTGTCATGAGCATGCTCAGCATGGCGGGCATCATCATCTCCCTCGATGCCTTCGGACCCATCACGGATAACGCCGGCGGCATCGCCGTGATGAGCGGCCTCCCGGAGAAAGTCCGCGAACGCACCGACGCCCTCGACGCCGTCGGCAATACCATGAAGGCAGTCACCAAAGGCTACGCCATCGCCTCGGCTGGTCTCGCCGCCCTCGTCCTCTTCGGTTCCTACTACCTCGAGCTGGAAGACAAACTGCGCACGGCCGGACTGCTCGCCGCCGATGCCTCGGTCGATTTTTCCCTCAAGGACCCGCGCGTCATCATCGGGATGTTCCTCGGTGGTCTCCTGCCGTTCCTCTTCAGCGCCATGGGCATCAGCTCAGTAGGCCGCGCTGCCGGAGCTGTCGTCGTCGAAGTCCGACGCCAGATCGCCAAATTCCCTGGCATCCTCACGGGTGAACAGAAGCCGGAATACGCGGCCTGCGTCGACATCGTGACCCGCGCCGCCCTCCGCGAAATGATTCTCCCGGCCCTCCTGCCGGTCGTGGCCGTCATCGCCGTCGCCGCCATCCCGCAGCTCGGCCGCGAAGCCCTCGGCGGCTTCCTCATGGGTACCATCGTCACCGGTCTCTTCGTCGGCATCTCCATGACCTCAGCAGGTGGTGCATGGGACAATGCCAAGAAGTTCATCGAGGAAGGCAACCACGGCGGCAAACACAGCGACGCCCACAAGGCCTCGGTCACCGGCGACACCGTCGGCGATCCCTACAAGGATACCGCCGGACCCGCCATCAACCCCATGATCAAGGTGGTCAATATCGTCGCCATCCTCGTCATCGAACTGTTCTTCCTCTGACATCCCGGCGGAGAAGGCCTCCGACAACTCACGCCGACGCCCGCCGACGCCGCTGGTTTTCCGGACCGCCCAGCGATGAAGGCGGCACGGGCTGCGTTCTGCGCGAATTCATCCCGCCTCCCCGCAAAAGCCTCGCGGCAAGCCCTCAGGGCAGCGGCTGTACCTGAAACCGCAGCCACATCCGGCCCGCCGTTCCGCTGATCCGCCGCACCATCCTCACTCCTCCACCGGGATTGAGCACGGAACCCGACGGCACCGCCTTCCATTCTCCTCCGCCAGCGGATTCCTGCACTGTAATCCGCGCCCACGTGGCATTGCTCTGATCCCGCGGCTGCCACGCCAGCGCCAGCCGGTCCCCGTCCCACCACGGCACCGGCATGAGATCGCGATCGTGCCGCAGGGGATCCAGATCGAACGCGAACTCGATCACGTTCTTCAAGCCATCCCCATCCGGATCGTCTCCCCACCCACGGTCTCCGTCCACGATCCCATACCCCCGCGCCCACTGGTTCAGGGTCAATCCCGCATTCTGACCCAGCACGTCCGCCACAATCTCCCGGTTCGTCAGCCGCGGAATCCGCCCGCCCTCGAGCCGGTTGAACGCATCGACAATCCTCTGCGCAAAAACCGCCTGCACCGGCCAGTTCGGATGGAAATCATCCCCCAGAAACAAGGCATCGGGGTCCCCGCCACTGCTCGACCGCTTCTCGATCCTCCAGCCGCCACATACCCAGCGCTCAGCCGTCACCAGTTCGCGCGTCACTTCATATACCTCCGCATACCCAGCCCCCATCCCCTCAGCCGCCCGCCGCAGCCGCAGATTCACCCCGTCCAGGACCGCCGTGGCCCGTCCCGTCTTCACCGGGTCGTACGGATATGCCTCGTTCCGGCTCGGTGTCGCTCCCACATGCGGCACCCCGCACACCACCAGCGGAATGAGCCGATTCCTCGCCCGCACAAATTCCATCACGGCAACCACATCGGCCACCAGTCGATCCGCCCATTCCCCGGACGGCCGCCCATCATACAAATCCCCATACTTCACCCGCACGTCGTTCCCCCCCAGCCAGATGACCACACGGTCCGCTCCCCCACGGAGCTGCGACTCCAGCCCCGCCGGCACCATCCCCGGATCGCCCAGCCGTTCCCGCCACTCCGAAGCCATCGAGCCGGGAATCGACCAGTTCTGCGCATGCCCCGTCAGCCGCCAGTCCGCAAATACCCCGAAACTCCCCATCCCAAAATCATCCCCACGCCGCTCCTCAAGGATTTCACTCCAGTTCCGGATGTGCCCCGCCGCAAGGTTCCCCCCAATCCCCAGAAACGTCACCGCATACTCCTTCGAAAGACTATCCCCCAGAACCACCACCCCTCCCCCCGCCACATCGCCAACCCCCACCAACCCAGCCAGCAACCCCAGCCACCATCCTCTCCCCCTGATCATCAACATTCCAGTGGCAACTTTCATGAATGCGGAATCATCTTCCACTAACACCCTCACACCGCCTCCGCCTCTCCGCCACCGCAAAATCCCGAGCTGCCAGAAACCCCAAATGAAAAAAACTCGGGGAAAATGCGAGTTTCTGCTGGACGATCGACCCCATGAGCTATATCTATAGGGTGAAGAGTCGGGTAAGCTCCGCTTCTCCGCAAGACTTTATCCCAACCCCAATCCTCAAATGAATCATCCAAGACTCACTATGAGCCTCGCTGGCGTCGCCGCCATGGTCTCTCTCGCCGTTGGCGGAGTTTCCCGCGCCGAAGAAGCCAATTGCCGTGCGGAATCCAAACAAACCGCCAAGGCCATCAATGCGGATCCAGAGTCCATTCTCAAGGTTGTGGCCGAACGCATCGCCGCCGCTCCCAACTGCGCCTGCGAAATCGTCAAGTCCGCCATCACTGCCTCCAAGGCCGATAAGGACCTCGTTCTCCAGATCGTGACCGCCGCTTCCGAATCGGCTCCCGGCGAAGTCCCCAATATCATCAACTGTGCCATCCAGACCTCCCCGGAATCGGCTACCCTCATCGCCACCCGCTTCTCCAGCGAGACCGCCGGTGCCGGTAAAGCAGTCGTTCCCTCTGGAAAAGACACCGTCGCCACCGGAAAAGGCAAAGTCCCTGTGGAACCCTCCACCGAAGACGACTTTTCATGGGACTTCGGTCTGATGCAGCCCGGCGTCGGCGGCATCTACCTCGTCACCCCCGGTGCCGGTATCGGTTACGCCCCCGGCCAGCCACGTCCCGGTGACAAGGACGGTGACGGTATCCCTGACGCGTACGATCCGAATCCGACCAAGCCGAATGATCCGGACGTGAACACCGGCGGCGGCGGCAAGCCCCCGAAACCAGTGCGCCCACCAGAACCACCCCCGGTTACCCAGTCGACCGGAGCGTGATCCCTCCGCTGGCTGAAAATCTTCGACAGCCTCTCCCCGCAACGGGAGAGGCTGTTTCTTTTTCCCGATCCATTTCCTGATCGATTCTTCAGCTCTGCCCGTCATCCATTCCCGCCGCAGGGACCCAGCCCCGGTGCCTTTTCTCTTTTTCTGCTGCGCAGAACGTCCGCCGGTATGCCCCCACCGGCAGCCACCTGCCTCCGCTACACCGAACCGTCAGCTGACGCGCGACCCATCCACGGCAATCGCTCCGGACATTCAGCGCAATTCGTGCGAGAGAATACTGATTGCATAGAATGCCGCGGTCTCGCTCCGGAGAATGATCGGCCCGAGACCAAGCGGCAGCACTCCGCGCGATCTCGTCAGCAGATACTCGGCCGGAGTGAAGTCCCCCTCCGGACCGATCATGACAAGAGCGCTCCGCGGCAAGGCACCCGCTTCCGCGACCCGCTCGGCCAGAATCTGCTTGAGCAACCTTGCCTCATTCCCGATAGCCGCCACGAGACGCAGATCAGCTTCCGGCATGGCAGCACAGAACCGCTCAAGGGTCACGGGTTGGTGAACTTTCGGGAGCCAGTTCTGCCCACATTGCTTGCACGCCTCCACCGCCACCCGCTGCCACTTTTCCTGCCGCTGCGCACTTTCCTCGGCACTCAGCCGCACAATGGTCCGGTCACTGATCAGCGGCACAATCTCCGCCGCGCCCAACTCCGTCGCCTTCTGAATGATCAATTCCATGTTCTTTCCCTTCGGGATCGCCTGCGCGAGCACAATCCGCGCCGCCAGCGGTTCCGTGCGGTGTTCCTGAACCACCTGCAGGCCGACGTCCCTCCGATCGGCCCGCACCACCTCGGCCACCCATTCCCGACCCTCCCCATCAAAGATCACTACCCGATCTCCCTCCCGATGCCGCAGCACTTCCACACAATGCCGGCTCTCGGACTCATCGAGGCTCAGTAACTCGGGATCGCACTGCGATGGCTCCACATAAAATCGTGCAAAACTCATGGCTGATCCGTGTGCCGCTGGCCCGGGAACGCAACCGCCCGTCGCCCCAGGAAACCACCCCGATGACGGCTGGCTGAATCCACCTCCTTCTGTGCACCGCTCTTGTGCCCTCGGGATTCCCACCCCATCCTACCATTCCCCAAACCCTTCCCACGATGGCCCGTCTCGCCCTCGACCTGGAAAACGTCTCCAAAACCTATCCGAATGGTGTCCAGGCCCTCGACGGACTGACCATGACGGTCGAAGAAGGCACGGTCTTCGGCCTCCTCGGACCCAATGGCGCGGGGAAAAGTACCCTGGTCAAAGTCCTCATGACGCTGGTGCGGCCCGACACCTGCGAAGGCCACCTCCTCGGTAGCCGCATCGGTCACCCCAAGGCCCTCAAACGCACAGGCTACCTTCCGGAAAATGCCGCATGGCCCGCTCACCTCACGGCCCGCGAAATCCTTCTCCTTGCCGGATCCCTCCGCGGCATCAGCCGCCGGACCCGCCTCCAGCAATGCGACGAACTGCTCGCCCTCACCGGACTCACCCCATGGGAAAACGACCGCCCCGCCGTCTTCAGCAAGGGAATGCGCCAGCGCCTCGGCTTCGCATGGGCCCTCATGGGCAACCCAGACCTCATTTTCCTCGATGAACCACTCGACGGAGTCGATCCGGTCGGCCGCAAGGAATTCCGCGACATCATCCTGAGCCTGCGCGCTCAGGGCAAAACCATCTTCATCAACAGTCATGTCCTCGGCGAACTCGAACTCATGTGCGACAGCGTCGGTATCCTCAGCCGGGGCCGCCTTGCCCGGCAGGGCACCCTCGAATCGATGACCCGCGAAAGCTTCCGCTACGACATCGAAATTGCTGGCAACGCACTCACGGACAGCCTGCTCACCGCAGTCGTCCACCACCTCGGCGGCGAACTGGCCCTCGACCCGGAAGCGGGTGTCACCCGCATCACCATCCCGACCCGAAGACCGCATCTGATCCAGCCGGTTATCGACGAGATCCGCCGCCGCGGCCACCTCCTCATCAGCGCTTCCCCCGCCAGACAAAGCCTCGAGGATCTTTTTCTCGAAGCGATCACTGCCTCCCGCGGCAATCTTCCATGAGCACTCTCCTGGCCCTTGCTGCCGATACCCTGCGCGCCCTCTGCGCGCGACGCCTCTTCTGGCTGCACCTCTGGCTCAGTCTCGCCGTTGCACTCGTGTTCGCCAGCATCTCCGGCACTGCATCGGGCTGGTCCCTTGGGTTCGGTCTCCACTCCCTGCCCAGCCCATGGCTCCGCGACAACACCCCATGGGAACAAACCCTCCACTGCTGGGTCCTCTCACGCGCGGTACGCTGGTGGATCGCCGGAGCCAGCGTCATCCTCACTCTCTTCGCCACGGCCGCCATTCTCCCGGAATCACTCGAAACTGGGCAGGCTGCCCTCCTTCTCCCCAGGATCCGGCGCCGCAGTGTCCTTCTCACGGGTCGATTCCTCGGCGCGCTCTCCTACTTCCTCCTCCTCACATCCCTTTCCATCGCCCTCCTCATGCTCGCCGCCCGCTGGCGGCTCGGTTCATGGAACTGGGACCTCTGGTACGCGCTTCCCGCCGCCCTGCTGCTCTATACCCCGCTCCACGCCGTCGCTTCCCTCATGGGTGTCCTCACCCGCTCCACCACCGCCGCCCTCCTCATCGCTCTCCTCTTCGGTGCAGCCGCCGCCACTCTCCACCAGGCGGCCGCCACCGGCTCCAGTGCAGCCAGTGCCACGGACGACGACAACGACAACGACGAATCATGGGCCACCCACTTCGCCCACACCTTCCTGCACGCCTCCGCTTCCCTTCTGCCCGGACCAGCCCCCGTCCTCTCATGGGCCGAACGTCACGGCTGCCCCACCCCGGCCAGACCGTACCGCGATCTCTTCCGCCGCATCCGCGCCGGTAAATCCGGACTGGAAGCCGCCGCCGCCGAAGTCCTCGCCACCAATTCCCCTCCCGCCCGCAAAGCCACCAGCGTCCCCGGCCTCCCGGAATCGACCGCCGGTGCCCTCACCATTACCGCCGCCTGCCTCGCCCTGGGCGCATCACTTCTCCACCGGCGCGATCTCTGAACGGAAATCGCCTCACGGATTGGCAGCCGCTTCTCCATGCAGATTCTCCTTCTGCTCCGGAATCGCCGCCGCATGCTTCCAAATGCTGGCAGCGATTCCCTCAGGCCGTCTGGACGTCGCGGACGAAATCCGGAATACCCATCCGCCCCCCTCACACAGCGGCAGCCAGCAGAACTTCCGACCCCAGTAGTTCCGCAGGCATCTCCCGGACCGAACGGATAATGAAATCGGGCCGGTACGCATAGTGGCGAAGATGCTGCAGGGTCGTATGGCCGCTCAGCACAAGCACGGTCCGGTACCCCATGCCCACACCACCGAGGATATCTGTCTCCATCGTGTCGCCCACCATCACCGTCCGGTGCGGCGGCGTCCCCAGCTCATTCTGCGCCATCCGCATCATCACTCCACTCGGCTTGCCCACCGAAAAGGCAGCACAGCCAGTCGCCTTCTCAAGCATGGCCACAATGGCACCACAACCCGGACGGATCCCCGCCTCGGTCGGACAAGTCGCATCCAGATTCGTCGCAATGAGCCGCGCCCCCTTCACAATGAGCCGCACGGCACGCTCGATCATTTCGAAATTGAAGGCCCTGCCCTCCCCGACGACCACGAAATCAGCATCGTCCTCCACCACCGTGATCCCATTCTGATGAAGCGCCGCCGCGAGGCCATTCTCACCGATCACAAAGGCCGTGGCTCCCGGCTTCTGGGCCGCGAGAAAACGCGCCGTCGCCATGGCACAGGTAAAAACATCTTCGGCAACCGCACGGATGCCAAGACGGCAAAGCTTCATGGCCACATCACGCCTCGTCCGCTGAGAGTTGTTCGTCAGAAAACGGAAGGGGATGCCCGCCGCACGCAGCGTCTCCACAAATTCATCCGCGCCAGGAATAAGCCGGCTTCCCCGGTAAATGACGCCGTCCATGTCGAGCAGAAATCCATGATTCATGCCACCACCCCAAGCAGCACGCGTGCCATGGGAACACTTCCATCAGTTCCGTCAGGACATCACCGCACCGCAGTCTGAACCAACCCTGAAAACCGGACGGCATCCAGACCATCGAGCCCACGGCCCGCCCGTCAGGGAATCGGCTCCTCCGGTTCCGGAGGCGGCTGCAGACTGGCAGTGGCCGGCTCAGGCACTCCCGCAAGACGCTTCCGCAGAATTTCGGCGCGCAGAACATCCCGTTCATCCGGACTGAGCTTCCGCTGCGAGGTTATCTGCAGATGCGCCGGCTGAATCTCCACCAGCAGCGTGTCAATGGTCCGGCCAAGGTCAGGAGGCAGAATCCCCAGATCCGATCCCATGCGGAGCATGGAAAGATTGGTAAGCGCTTCCTTGCTCTCCACAATGTGCGCATAGCGCAGGGTCGCATACGCCCGCCCAATGTGATCAAGCACCTTGTGCGGCTTGTCCTCGACCAGCTTGCGGCGCGCATTGCGCTCGTGACTGATGATCTGCTCGATGACGCGTTCCAGCCGGGCTATGATGTCCAGTTCCTTCTCGCCGAGCGTGTGCTGATTGGAAATCTGGAACAGATTGGCGAGCGCTTCCGTGCCTTCACCATACAGACCACGGACGGCGAGTCCGATTTTGTTCACGGCGGAAATCACCTGATTAATCTGCTCGCTGAGCACAAGGCCCGGAAGATGCAGCATGGCACTGGCGCGCATGCCCGTACCCAGATTCGTGGGACAGGCCGTCAGATAGCCGAAGCGGGGATGGAAGGCAAACCGCACCGCAGCCTCCATCTCGGAATCCACCTTGTCGAGCGCAGCATAGGCCACCCTCAGATCAAGACCCGAACGGATGCTCTGCATGCGCAGATGATCCTCCTCGTTGATCATGATGGAAAGCGACTGATCCCGGTTGATGACCGCTCCCGAGCCCGCCGACTTGGCTGCCTGCTCCCGCGAAATGAGATGCTTCTCCACGAGCACCTGCTTGCGGATGCTATCGAGATTCCCAAGATCCTCACTGAACCCGTCCTTCATCTCCGGAAGCGACTCCACAGCCGGCTGCAGCTTCTGCATGGTTTCGGCGCGACCCTCCCGGGTGGCAAAACCCGGAAATGCCGGACCCTCCAGATTGCGCGCCAGCCTCACCCG
Source organism: uncultured Akkermansia sp. (assembly GCA_964605435.1). GTDB lineage: Bacteria > Verrucomicrobiota > Verrucomicrobiia > Verrucomicrobiales > V1-33 > V1-33. The sequence continues at coordinate 842 of CAZSDE010000052.1, read as the reverse complement.
GCTCGTGATGACAATGTCCCGGTGCGGACCATCCAGCAGCATCCACTCGGCGGGCTTGCGCAGAAGGGTGGTGAACTTCATCATGTCAGTGCAGTCACATCAGTAAGATTGATCAGCCGTCTCACGGTTCAGCAGGCGGTCTCCCCGCTGCTCAGCCGCCGGATTTCATCCCGCAGACGCACCGCCTCCTCAAAGCGCTCGCCGGAGACAGCCTCGTCCAGCCGCGCCTTGAGAGCATCAAGACGACCGGCATCCATGTCCGCTTCCCGGGCCCATGCCGGACTTTTTCCGCAGTGACGCACCCCTTTGTGCATCGCCTTGAGAAGCTGGTCCATGCCCTCCCCGAACGTC
>CAZSDE010000052.1:0-481 GCA_964605435.1 uncultured Akkermansia sp. | reverse complement strand
CTGATAGCACGCCGAACAACCCAGCCGCCCAGTCTTCCGGAACGTGGTCTGCGTCATCCCGCAGGATGGGCAGGTGCGGTCCTGCGGCTGCGTCACCACCTTCTCGCCATGCCCGAAACCTAGCAGCATCTCGGCAAGCGCAAACCCCTTGGGGTCGGTCACCCCCTTCTCCCGCGAGCAATCCTCGCACAGGTTCACCTTCTGCATCTGACCCTTCTCAATCTGAGTCAGAAACACCGTCGCCTTCTTCTGTTTGCAGACATCGCACTGCATGAAAACGACAACGTGCGTGCGGAATCGGACAGACGCCAGAGAAAAAGTGATTCCGCCGAATTTACCGCCGATGATGAATCCCTGGCCCCTCACCCGCTCGCCCCCTGAATTTCACCGCGTCTCCGAGTGCCCACGGGAGGAGGTCGCTTCGGCGGATTGCACTAGGAGCCTGTTGCAAAACCGGGGCTGGTAGCGCGGCGAGGAATTC
>CAZSDE010000051.1:8601-12942 GCA_964605435.1 uncultured Akkermansia sp. | reverse complement strand
GCCCCACCATCCATCACCATGAACGATGGCGACACGATCTCACCTGCCGAAAAAACCATCGTGTCGGACCCCATCCCGCTCGCCGGCATCACCACGGGCCTCCGCTGCTCGGCCACCCTCCGCATCCGCGACCTCACCGGCGGCTTCGAAGCCTCGGATACCTTCTCGGCTTTCCTCATCCTCAATGACAACTCATTGAGCCCAGTCTCGCTCATCTCGGCACACGACCGCGACGGCGATGGCCGACTCTCCGGCACCGAACTCTGCCCAGCCCCAGCCATCAATCCCACCATCCAGGAATTCCAGTACGACCTCTCGGGCTTCATCCCCCAAGGCACCACCACCGCCCAGATCGTCATCACCGGACTCTGCAATTCCACCAACGAATTCATCACGGTCACCAATCTCCGCATCGCCCCGGGCACGGGCACCAGCGACTCGGACGGCGACGGCATCAGCGACAGCGACGAAGCCATCATGGGCACCAGCCCCAGCGACCCGAACGACGTCCTCCGCATCCTCCAGGACCCCGCCGACCCGCAATTCATGGCCTTCGCCACCAAACCCGGCCGCTTCTACCGCCTCTACTCGTCCTCCCCCAACCCCAACAGCTCAGCCACCCACCTCCAGCAATGGACGGACACCGGCGCCGGCTTCACAGGCTCAGGCCAGCCGGAATCCTTCACTGTCTCCCCCATCCCCGGCACCCCGCGCCGCTTCCTCCGCCTCCACGTCATGCCCACCGACGGCCCATGGCCCCCATCGTTCCCCTGACATCACCGCCCCTCCCCCATGATCCCTGCCTACTTCGAAACCCACTTCCGCACGGACTCCCCCATCGATTCATGGCCCGACCAGTTCGCCATCATCACAGGCTTCGCCACCACCGGCGAATCATGGCCCGATGACCGCAACCACGCAGCCGATCAACGCCTCCTCGCCCAGCTCACCGCGGCCGGCCACCAGCCCATCCGCATCACCGGCTTCTCCCCGCTCACCCACCACGCGGAAGCCAGCTGGGCAGTCCCCATGGACTGGCCCGCCGCCTGCAACCTCGGCCTCGCATTCCTCCAGGATGCCGTCTACTGGGTCGACAAGGACTCTCTCTTCATCACCTACTGCGATGACCGCCGCACCCTCGTCAAAGTCGGCAGCTTCCGCGACCGCCTCCACCAGTCCCCCACTCAAGACCACTGATCCCAGGATCCCAACCAGCAGACCGGCCTTGCTCCCTTCAGGCACCGATTTTCATTCGGCGAACCGTGAAGCAGCAGGGAAACCTGCCGCACCAGGTACTTCCACGCGCTTTCATGGATCAATTCATGCTGCGCAGACCGCCGGAAGCAGAGATGAAATGCCTCATTCGTGCCGAACCGGGTGACCTTCATGAGGACATTGTGGCCACTGCTGATGTCGTTGCTGCCGGCGCTCGTTGGCGTCGGCCCTGTTTCCGCGGGGCCCCTCGAGGTTCTCTTCAGGCCGAGCGTGACGGACGCTGCCATTACCCAATTCAACGACCGCCACTTCGCTGTGGTGGATCCGGCGGTCGCGTCTCGCGCGAGGTTGGTGCTGTTTCTGCCTGGGACGGGGGCGCCCCCGTTTCTGTACCGTGAGTTCGCGAGAAATGCGGCGGACCTCGGCTTTCACTCGCTGGGCCTGATGTATCCGAATGACAGTGCGATTAACGTGCTGTGCGAGCAATACGCCCCGGTTGATCCCGACGCCGCGGGCAACGCGAGGCTCGAAGTGATTGACGGCATCAACCGCGTGAACTTCCTCGCCGTGGACGGTACCAACAGCATTCAGAACCGTCTACTCAAAGCGCTGCAATACCTGAACAATACGTACCCGACCCAGGGCTGGGGCCAGTATTACACAGGCACCACTGTGCTGTGGAGCAAACTGATCGTCTCCGGTCACTCGCAGGGTGCCGGCATGGCGGCTCTTGTGGCAAAGACCCGCGTCACGGATCGGTGCATCATGTTCACCGGCATGGATTGGTGGGCCGGAGGTTCGCCGCCGCGCCCGTACAACTGGATGTCCACAGTTCCGCTGACTCCAGTGGACCGCTGGTATCTTATCGCCCACGAACGCGATCAATTGCTGGGATTCTCCGAGATGCAGGTTGCAGCGACCGCACTGGACGTGTCCCGCTACGGAGCGTGCGTACGGGTGGAAACATCCCTCTCTCCCAATTACGGCGGGCGCCATTTTCTTTCCACCAACCTCGAACCCGCACCCGCGCAGCCCACCTGCTGCCACCCCCATGCAGCTCAGTGGCACTGCCACCACGCCAGTTCTCAAGCCAGCATGGGATTACATGCTGCTTCACGAAACCTCGCCGCTCTCCATCGAACCCGGTGGCGCAGCCGTCAGCATCATCTTCTCCCCCGGCACGCTGGAGCAATCGGATGATCTCAAGCACTGGAGGCAGTTGCCAGGAGCCGCCAGTCCGCTCCAGTTGCCATCAAACGCACTGTCTCCACGCCGCTATTACCGGCTCCAGATCACGCCCTGAAACTCCCGCTCTGCCTGATCGTCAGTGCGCCTGTCTCTCCTTCACTTCAAGCGGCTGATCGCGCCAGCAACGGCTCATTCAGAACTGCAGTCATCGAGTCCAACTCTCTGACGGACGAGCACGGGCGAACCGCAGGCTCCCGTCAAATTCCATCTGCCCGATGGCAACGGGCGGTGTCGGATCGTGGGGATCCCGCACGGAGCGGATGCTGACGGGGATACCATTTCGCCCACGCCAGGCATGTCGCCTCGCACGGCTCCACGATGCTTGGGCTTCAGGATTTCAGCAGCATGCTCGGACGTGGCGCAAGTCCGGCGGCTGCTGACTATCCTCAACGGGATGATCTGCGATGCCGATAAAGTCCTCAGCCGGCCGAAGGATGTCAGCCTCGCGATCGATCGCGACATCCACTGGAATCGCTAACCTGCGAGCTGCGCTCGACTGGCTCACGCCCATGGTGGCACCAGGCAGGGGAAGGCGGCAGGAAAATCAACCAGCTCACGGGAACATCGCTCACGCCTTGTCCGCGGGAAACGTGAATTGCGTCAAGATGCTCGCGGAGTAAATAGCGATCCGCGGAAGACTCCCGAAACGATGTGCCACTCCCAGCCCATTCCGCGGTCTGCATCCGTGCGTCATCTCTTTGATGGCGGGTGGCCTCCGCCGTTCCTGAAAACGGACGCAAATGGCGGAGAGGGCCGGAATCGAACCGACCTAGCCAAGGATCACTTGGCAACAACGGTTTTGAAGACCGTGGCAGCCACCAGGCACACAGCACTCTCCGTACGTCCCCAGTAACGTCGCGCTGACGGAAAGGAAGCGCAAATCAATCGCGCGCTACTGCCGCCATGGGCCGAGCCTCTTCCGCAGCCGGCGCACACTGCGGTACATCGCAAGGGCACTGCCGGGCTGCAGCCGGCTCCCCGGACTCTCGGTCCAGTCAATCGGCAGACATCGGATCGGGGCCCCGCCCCGCAGCAGATGCCACGCCAGTTCGATATCGAACGAAAAGCGCATCTCGGTTAGCTGCGGGCGGAAGGCCGCGTAGGCGGCAGCCGGCACGGCCTTGCAACCGCATTGCGTGTCGGGCAGCGGAAACCGGAAGTGCCACCGCACAATCCACCGGAAGACCTGCCCCGCCACCTTCCTCCGCAGATCCCGTCGCACCCTGGTACCGGCTTCGCCCGTGCGCACCGCAAAAACCGCTTCCCCGGGACGCCCGGCAGCCTCACGCAGAACGCGCACGACTTCCCGCGGCGGCACGGCCCCATCCGCATCGACAAACGCGAGCACTTCCGCTCCCCCGGGCCGATCCCACGCCGAATAAACCGCACCTCCCTTTCCCAGATTCATCGGATTCAACTGCGCCGCCTCCACATTCCCAAACCTCCGCCCCTGCTCTTCGCTGTAGTCAGCCAGCCACGCCCGCTCGGCTTCACCGGATCCATCATCGACTGCCCGGATCATCACAGGCAATCCCGATTCCGCCAACGCCTCGGCCAGCCCCGGCAAAAACGACGGAAGCCTCTCCCGCTCCCGGTAACAGGGAATCGCCAGTAGAATCGCAGACATGCTGATGAAATTGGGAAAGTGGTCCGCGCGATGCTCAGGGGGGGAATCGCGGAACCTGCCACCCAGTCACTCCAAGTTACGCTCCAGCCGCCGCCCGGCGATCCGATTTTCCTCACCGCATCCCCGGCTCCAGCACCCGGCCAAACCGCCCCATTTCATCGTGGACATTTTCCCATGGGAGACGCTTATTACCGCAAACCATGAAGCCGAGAACGATTTCCTCCCTGCTCGCCAGAGGCTCCGCCCTCGCC
>CAZSDE010000051.1:0-8591 GCA_964605435.1 uncultured Akkermansia sp. | reverse complement strand
TCAGCGGACGCCTCATCCCGCCACCGCCGCCGAACCCCGCACCTGGATCAGCATCGACGGCCGCATGATCGAAGCCGAACTGCTCCGCCGCCTCGGCAGTGAAGTGGAACTGCGCGATAAAGACGGCCGCGTTCTCAAGGTCGGCATGAATTCCCTCAGCTTCGCCGATCAGGACTACATCAACGAATTCGCCCCGGAAGACAAAACCCGCAGCCTCGGTGGATCATCCCCCACAGGCCCGAAACCAAAACTTCCCAATCCCGCCAAGGACGCCAAACTCGATACCAAGGGCTACAACCGCAACGCCGGCCTCTTCAAGGTCAACGAACGTTCCTACAACGTCTGCGAAACTCCGCACTTCAAAGTGCTCTACATGAAGCCTGTCGACCCCATGGACGTCGCGGAACTCGCGGAACGCCTATGGCTCGACACCGCGTTCTTTCACAGCACCTTCCCCCAGAAATGGAAGGACCGACGGATGGCCATCATGCTCGTCAATGACGAAGAAGCCTACGAAGACGCAGGCAGCTGGTTCGCCGACATGATCAGCGAATCCGGTGACAAGGATCAGGCCGCCAAAACCCGCGCCACATGGCCCAAGAGCGCCTCGGGCAATATCTACCTGCCAGCCAGGGTGGCCGACGAAAACGGGGTCCACCCACGGCTCCGCGTCTTCCGCGCCTTCGAACGCAGCGCCTACGGCGGCAAAGCCAAACCCAGCTTCATCAAGGGTGTCTGGATTCCCTTCCGCACCCACTGCCTCTCCTCGGACATGCTCCAGCTCCAGGCCGGCGGCGTCTCAGGCATCGGTGCCGAAGGTTCCTACGCCATCTTCACTGGCCACGCCTACTACAAGGAAATCCTCCTCACCGGGCGCTCGGAAACCAGCATCCTCCGCGCCACTGGCACCGGCAACGATGTCTCGGGAGTCGGCGGCTTCAAGGACGCCAAGAACTGGGCCTCGGAATTCAAGAAAATGGTCAAGAAAGGCGACGCCAAAACCAGCATCGCCGAACTCTTCAAACGCGATACCGAAAACGCCGACGAACTCGCCACCGTCACCGCCTATTCCTTCGCCCGCTTCCTCCAAAGCTCGCAGGAGAAACTCTCGGCCTTCAACAAACTCTGCGAACGCATCAGCACTTCGAATCAGATCCCGGAACCGGACGACATCGCCAAATTCTACGGCCTCGATGACACCGCCGCCCTCGAAAAGGCATGGACGGCCTACGTCGAAAGTGCCGAATTCCGCTGATCCCGATGCTCCGGTCTCCGGAAGGCCGACCACAGAATCCCAGCCCCGCCCGCCGCAAAAAGCATCGGCCACCACAGGGTGTAAATCGGTGCCTTCGTGTGATGCTCCAGAACGGCTTCCGCCGGATCCACCGGGTTGACCCGGCATTGCGTCTGCATTCCCACCGGGTACTTTGCCACCAGCGACTCGGCCACCTCCCGGTGCGCCGACTTCCGCGAGACCTCCGCATCCCCGCCATCCAGAAACGCCACCCGGCGCCACCGGGTACCCAACCGCTTCTGCCCGGACCATTCGTATTCATAGCCAAGCAGCACGCGCCATTCCGCCGCCCCTCCCATCTGCCGCAGCTGCAGCTCGCTGCGCGTCACCACACAGGGAACCATCGTCCACTTGCGCGTCTCCATGGCCCGCCGGTACGGCACGAAAAGCAGGGCCGTCACCCCCAGCCCCAGCGCCACCAGAAAGGCTCCCACCCCAGCCTTGAAGATCCGCGCGGCCCGACTCGTCCCTCCGGCACTCACAGCCCCCCCTCCCCTCCCGCTCCCCAGGCCGCCCACTTCGGGAGATCGGTCCCGCTCACCACCAGACAAATCTCTCCGCGCGCCGGATGCTTCCGGAAATGCGCCGCCACTTCCTCCGCCGTGCCGCGCCGGAATTCCTCGAACTTCTTCGTCAGTTCCCGCGCTACACAGATCAGCCGACCGGGAGCCAGCCCAGCCAGCATCGTCAGGGTCCCCTCGATCCGATGCGGACTCTCAAAGAAAACAGTCGTCTCCTCCCGCCCCAGGGCCGCCTCCAGCGCCCGGCCCCGCTGACCGCTCTTCACAGGCAGAAAGCCGGCGAACATGAAGGCATCCGCCGGAAATCCGCTGCCCACCAGCGCTGTCAGCACCGCACTCGGCCCCGGCACCACTTCCACCCGCAATCCCTCGCGACGGCACGCATTGACCAACCGCTGCCCAGGATCGGAAACCCCAGGCATGCCAGCATCGGAAATGTACGCCACCGTGCCCCCCGCACGCAGCACCCCAACCAGTTCCGCCGACCGCCCGGCCTCGTTGTGCTCATGCAGACTCACGAGCGGCTTCCGCACCCCAAGATGCTGCAGCAGGACTCCGGAATGCCTCGTGTCCTCGCACGCAATACGATCGACCTGCCCAAGGCACGTCCGCGCCCGCTCGGTCACATCGGCCAGATTGCCAATGGGCGTTCCAATCACATACAGCGTTCCCGGCTCCACTTCCATCACCCCCCATTCCCCGGAAATCGCCCCGCGGGAAACGGCAAACTTCACTTTTGCGCAGCGCCCCGCTGCATCCATCGTCCGCACCAACATGCCCTCCCGTCCCCGCTCATCTTCCTACCTCCTCGGCCTCGTCCAGATGCGCTGCACCGCCAGCGTGCCCGACAACATCCGCCGCGCCGAAGCCTTCATCACCAAGGCCGCCAAACAGGGAGCCCGCATCGTCTGCCTCCAGGAACTCTTCGCTTCCCTCTACTTCTGCCAGAACCTCAACGCGGAATGGTTCAAACTCGCCGAAGCCATTCCCGGCCCCCTCACCGACCGCTTCTGCAGACTCGCCCGGAAACTCAAGGTCGTCATCCTGCTCCCCATCTTCGAAAAAGCCGCCCCTGGCCTCTACTTCAATTCCTGCTGCGTGATCAATGCGGACGGATCGCTCCTCGGTACCTACCGCAAGATGCACATTCCCCACGACCCCCAGTTCGAGGAAAAATACTACTTCGCTCCCGGCGACCGCGGCTTCCGTGCATGGGACACCGCCGTCGGCCGCATCGGCGTTCTCATCTGCTGGGACCAATGGTACCCGGAAGGCGCCCGCCTCACCGCCATGCACGGCGCCGGCGTCCTCTTCTACCCCACCGCCATCGGCTGGATGACCTCCGAAAAAGCAGAACTCGGCGAAAAACAGCACCAGTCATGGGAAATCATCCAGCGCAGCCACGCCGTCGCCAACGGCTGCTACGTGGCCTCGGTCAACCGCATCGGCCACGAAGCCCCCGCCGGCGGTCAGGGCCTCGAATTCTGGGGCCGATCCTTCGTCGCCGGCCCCATGGGCGAACTCGTCGCCAAGGCCTCCACCGATCAGGAAGAAATCCTCCTCGCGGAAATCGATACCGACGCCATCGGCAATCAGCGCGAATGGTGGCCCTTCCTCCGCGACCGCCGCACCGACGCCTACGGCGACCTCACCCAGCGCTTCCTCGCATGATCTCCCCGCAGACCATCATCCTCAAAGCCATCCAGGCAAAAATCGAATCCGCCGGACTCGACTGGGTCCGCCTCACCGATTTCCGCCTCGATGTGACCGAACGCCGCCTCAGCGCCACCATCACCCTCGCGGGCGAGGCCGACCCCGTAATGTTCTCGGCCCGCTACCAGCTCAATCCTGACAACACTGGCGAACTCACGGAAATCCATGCCTCGAAACGCTGGATGACAGAGGCCCTCCGCCTCGCTCTCCAGCAGACCGGGGCCAGCTTCCCTCTCCCCGATGGCTGGAAGGGCAAACTCATCCGCGCCCTGCTCTGACCACACCCAGCCAGACCATGGAGGAATCGTTCACGCTCACCGCGGGACCATCGGATGCCGGAACCCGACTCGACAAGTTCCTCGCAGCCCGCCTCCCCTCGCTCTCCCGCGCCCGCATTCAGTCGCTCCTGCGCGAAGGAGCCATCCTCGCAGGAGGCAAAACAGCCAAGCCAAGCCTCGCCCTGAACCCGGGCGACCTCATCACAGGATCCATCCCGCCCGACCGCCCCGCGGAAGCAGCCCCTCAGGACCTCCCCCTCGAAATCCTCTTCGAAGACGAGTACCTAGCCGTCCTCAACAAGGCATCGGGCATGGTCGTACACCCAGCCCACGGCAACGAGGACGGCACGGTCGTCAATGCCCTCCTCCACCGCTTCGGTGCCCTCAGCAGCATCGGCGGCGTCGCCCGACCCGGCATCGTGCACCGGCTCGACAAGGAAACGAGCGGCTGCCTCGTGGTCGCCCGCAGCGACGCAGCGCATCACGACCTCAGTTCCCAGTTCGCCGACCGCACCACCCGCAAAATCTACCTCGCCGTAGTCCAGGGCACGCCCACCCCCGGACAAGGCACCATCCACACCCACATCGGACGCGACCCCGCCAACCGCCTCCGCATGGCCGTCGTCAGCCCCGCAGGGGGCAAGGAAGCCATCACGGATTACCTCGTCGAACACACCACCGGAACCGACGCCCTCGTCCGCTGCACGCTCCATACAGGACGCACCCACCAGATCCGGGTCCACCTCCGCCACCTCGGACACCCACTCCTCGGCGACTCCACCTACGCCCGCATCAGCCGGCAGGCACCCACCGCCCGCCTCATGCTTCACGCATGGAAGCTTGCCTTCCGCCACCCCATCACGCACCAACCCCTCGCCTTCACCGCCCCCATCCCCCCCGAATTCCAGCCATGGCTCCCACCAGAGGGCCTCAGCAACTGAAGCACACCGCGGAAAAAAAAAGAGGACCCCGTTGCCAGGGCCCTCTCCGTTGATTGTTCAGTGATCGCTCAGGGCGATGCTGTTGCTCTGCAGAGCAGGGACAACCGCTTACCAGCGGCCGCCACCACCACCGCCGCCGCCACCACCGCCACCGCGCTTCCAGTCGCCGCCACGGCCACCGCCGCCGCCACCACCACCGCCGCCACGCTTCCAGTCGCCGCCCCGGCCACCGCCGCCGCCGCCACCGCCACCGTAACCGCCCCGGCCCCCACCACCCCCCCCGCCACCACCATACGGACGCTCTTCCTTCGGACGAGCCTCGTTGACCGCCAGCGGACGGCCCATGAATTCCTTGTCGTTCAGTTCATGAATCGCCGCTTCCATGGCTTCCTTCGTGCCCATCGTCACAAAGGCGAAACCACGCGGACGGCCCGTCATCCGGTCCATCACCACCGCAGCTTCCGTCACCGGTCCATACTGACCGAAGAGTTCACGCAGATCCGCCTCAGTGGCGTCAAACGACAGATTACCAACATACATTTTCATAGCTATTTTCTCGATTTTGTTTTTTTTACGCGGATCAATTTGGCCTCCGCGATTCGACCTGGCGGACATCACTTTCGAACAGGTCGATAAACACTCAGAAAAAAGCCTCTGAAGCGTGCCGGTGACAGACTACCGCCGTTTCAATATCACAGTTCTCCACCCGCGCAAGGGATGAATCCTCAGGGCAACGCAGATTCTGTCAGGAGGCCGCGCAGGTCGTCGTCGCTCAGTCCATCCATCACAGGAGCCTCGTCATCGAGCGCCGCTTCCATGAGACCGCGCTTCTTCGCCTGCAGCGAAAGAATCTTCTCCTCGACGGTTCCTCCGCTGATCAGCTTGTAGACGGTCACGGGCCGGCTCTGCCCGATCCGGTGCGCCCGGTCGGTGGCCTGCGCCTCGACGGCCGGATTCCACCACGGATCGAAATGAATCACGGTGTCGGCCTTCGTGAGATTCAACCCGTATCCACCCGCCTTGAGACTGATGAGAAAGACTCGCTTGGCAGGATCGCGCTGGAACGATTCCACGCAGCCGGCGCGGTCCACGGTGCGGCCGTCGAGCCGGCAGAATTCCATGCCTGCTTCCCGGACGCTGTCTTCGAGCAGATCCAGCATGGATGCGAATGCACTGAAGATGAGCACGGCATGACCACCGTCGCGGATCTCTGCGAGCAATCCCGCCAATGCTTCCAGCTTGCCGGAAACCTCCTCCCGCGCCTTGACCACATCACCGGGCAGCAGCCTCGGATCGCAGCAGACCTGCCGCAACCGCAGCAGGGCCGTGAGCATGTGCACGCGGGCCTGACCCTTCTGCCGGGCACTTTCCGCCGCCATGACCTTGGCGGCTCCTTCCCGCAGCAGTCCGGCATAGAGATCCCGCTGCCCGGACGCCAGCTCGCAGCGCACCACGGTTTCAATCTTCGATGGAAGATCGCGCGCCACTTCCTGCTTGAGCCTCCGCAGCAGACAGGGAGCCATGCGGCGCCGCAGCCTCTGCATCACCCCGGCAGCCCCGCCCGCGGCAAGCGGCAGTTCATAGCGTTCCCGGAAATCCTCCCGCGGCCCCAGATAACCAGGCCGCGCAAACTGCAGAATCGACCACAGATCCCGGACACTGTTCTCCACGGGCGTGCCCGTCAGCGCAATCCGCACGCCCGCCCGCAGCCGGTGCGCCGCCTTCGCGGCCTGCGTGTCCGGATTCCGGATGAAACCGGCTTCGTCAAGCACCACCGCAGCCCATTCCACCTCCTGATGCTGCGTAGCATCCCGCGCCAGCAGCTGATAACTCGTCAGCACCAGCGCGGCCCCCCGCACTTCGGTAAAACGTTCCGCCCTTCCGGACCCATGCAGACAGATCACAGGCAACTCAGGCACAAAACGCGCAGCCTCGGCCTGCCAGTTCCCCAGCAGCGACTTCGGACAGACCACCAGCGACGGCCGATCCGGAAACCGATGCCTCAGCGCGGCCAGCAACGCCAGACTCTGCAGCGTCTTTCCAAGACCCATCTCATCGGCCAGAATCCCCCCGAATCCGGCCGCGGCCTGATCCAGCAGCCACTGCGATCCCACCCGCTGATAGTCCCGCAGCATCGCCAGCAGCTCCCGCGGCACGCTTTCTTCCAGCGCCCAGCGCGCCCCCCCGGCACCACCCGCAAGGGGACGGCCGAAACTCTGCTCGAGATACGCCCCCTGCGCCCTCTTCACCCGGACATGCCCGGACGCCTGCTCTGGCCGCACATCCCGCAGCACTTCATTGAAATCCGCCGCATCTCCCAGACTGATCACCGCCGTCCGCCCGCCCGGCAGCTTGCGGTGCCCCGTCCCAGTCGCGAGCATCCGCGCAATCTCCGCACGGTCGAAAACCGCCCCGCCTGACGAAACAAACCGCAAATCAAAGGCCAGCCAGTCCTGCCCGCTGCCCACCGGCTGCCAATCAGGCACCACCCGCTCCACGGAGGCAGAGGCGACCCCGAACCGCGAACCAAGCACCACTTTCCACTGCCGCTTCATGCGCTCGAGTTCTCCAGCCAGAAACTGCAGAACTGCCGCCTCCCCACGCAGGATCCTCTCGCTTCCGATGACCTCGGTGAACCCACAGCGCTCGAGCCAGCGCACCGCAGCCTGCTCGGCCGCCGCATTCCGCGACAGAAATACCCCGGGACGGTCCCGAGCCATCAAAGGAAATCCAGTGCTTCCCCCACTGCCCGGCTCAAGCAACTCAGCCATGCCCTCATACCGGCAAACCAACCGCGCCGCCAACCGCTCAAGCGATCCCTCCAGCGTCAGCTCAAACCCAGGAACGGCCGGCTCAAGCCGCAACGCCAGCAATTCGGCATCGCTCCCAGCCACATCCAGCACAAACCATTCCTGCAGCTCGCTCAGCATGCCAGCCAGCCAGCGCCGCGGCTTCACCACCGCCCGGAACGATGACAACTCAGCAAACGCCGGGGGAATCTGCAGCGGCCGCAGCCGACCCAAAGCCGGATCCCAGACCCAGCCACTCCCGCCCGGACTGACCGCACCCGCCACTTCCATCCCCGCGGGAACATCAGCCTGCAGCTGAGCCTCGTCGCGCCCCGCCGACATCAGCCGCAGCACCAGCCGGAAAGGATCCGCACTCACTTCCACCGGAACATCCCCCTTGCCCTGACGCAGCACCACCCGCGGATGACCCGCCAGCGCCGCCAGCAATCCCTCCACCTCACGCCCCGTCCCCAGCATGAGATGCAGCGGAACGGTCCGCTGCTGCAGCTTCGCGAGCCAGCGCAGAAAGGGCACGTCCGCACCCGCATCTCCATCCCCCGCCTGCACCGCCACCGACAGCTTTCCGCGCTTCAGGCCCTCCATGAACCCTGCCGCAAACTGAAACCGCAGCGGCCCGGACGCAGTAACAATCTCCGGCACCACCACGACCGCCGCAGATGCCGCAGCACTCCGCACCGCACCGCTCCTGGCAGGCACACCGCGGTGAATCCACCCCAGACCAGCCGCGAGCGAATGCTCGCAGATCCTCCCGTCGCGCCGCGCCAGAAAACAGGTGCACAGATTCTCCACATCAGTCCGCCCACGGATCCGCAGGCCACAGGACATCCCCTTGCCCGCACTCCGCACGACCCCCCGCAGCACCCCGTCATCATAGGAAACATCCTGCACGGCTCCCGCCTGCCAAAGACTCCGCGCAGCCTTCATGGCCTGCCAGCCCCCGGTCTCCATCAGCCACTTCTCAGTCAGTTCCATCACCCCACGTCATGCCCCTCCCACCCGCTCTGTCCAGCGGACACCTCCACCCGTCCCACACC
>CAZSDE010000050.1:11693-12961 GCA_964605435.1 uncultured Akkermansia sp. | reverse complement strand
TTCAAATCCGCCATCATCCCAGTCGGCTCCGTCATGGACCCCAAGGACTTCACCCCGGAATTCATCGCAGAAATCGACAGACTCCGCGCCCTCCCCGTCGACCTCCAGGCCGCCCCAGTCTCCCTCAACCCCAACGGACGCGGCGCCGGCCTCGTCGAATTCAAAATCACCAACCCAGTCCAGTCGCCCATCGATATCACCGTCCTCCCAGCCGGCAGCCCCGGAGAATGGCTCGCCACCTCGGACCATGTCCACTTCGTCGTCCCTCCCGGCGAATCCCGCACCGGCTCGTTCTCCATGGTCCGCACCAGAGAAGGCTTCGACGGCGGCCTCAACCCGCCCTCGCTCGAACTCCGGGTCGAAATGCTCCACGAAGGTCTCCGCATCCCTCTCCCCCCACGCACCATCACCCTCGGCGTCCGTCTCAATTCCCTGCCCGCAGACTTCTTCACCGACTCCGGCGAAAAAGCCCTCCGCTTCGATGGAAAATCCGCCGTCCGCGTCGAAATGGGGACCCGATCCCTCCCGGATGGCCCCTTCACCATCGAAACATGGGTCCGACCCGCCAGCGACGATGTCTCCGGCGACCTCATCTCCAAGGCAGAACAATCGGAATTCGCCCTCAACATCGCCCACAATGTCCCGGGCGTCCACCTCTTCGCCGGCGGTCGCTACCTCAGCGCCATCGCCACCGCCCAGATCCCCGCAGCCCAGTGGACCCACCTCGCCGGCGTCTTCGACAATTCTTCACTCACCCCCTACGTCAACGGCACCCGCACGGCTTCCGTGCCAGCCTCCGGCCAGCGCGGCCTCAACCCGCTCCCCCTCTTCCTCGGTGCCAACCCAGACGCCCGCTCCAACCCCACCCAGATCCTCAAAGGCGAACTCCGCGAAGCCCGCCTCTCCAAATCCATCCGCTACACCGCCGACTTCTCCCCGCAGAAACGCTTCAGCCGCGACGAAGAAACCGTCTTTCTCTTCCATTGCGACCGCCTCGTCGGCCCCTTCCTCCCCAGCGATTCCAGCAACGCCCTCAATGGCGTCCTCACCGGAAAACTCGCCATCACCAGCCCCTGAAGACAAATCCACAACCATGACGCGCACGGTCCCCGGCATCGACCTCGTCGAAACCGAACGCATCGCCCGCGCCATCGCCAGACAAGGCGAAGCCTTTCTCGCCCGCGTCTTCACCCCGGCCGAACGCGCCTACTGCGATTCCCTCCGCCATCCCCACCCCTCCTTCGCCGCACGCTGGGCCGCCAAGGAGG
>CAZSDE010000050.1:7616-11683 GCA_964605435.1 uncultured Akkermansia sp. | reverse complement strand
CTTCGGCTCCGGCATCGGTGCCGATGCCAGCATGCACGAAATCGAAGTCCTCCGCTCGCCGCAGGGCCAACCCAGCATCGCCCTCCACGGCTCCGCCGCCACCACCGCCCAGCGCCTCGGCGTCACCGCCATCAGCATCAGCCTCACCCACACGGAACACTACGCCGCGGCCTTCGCCATCCTCACAATCGTTGCGCCCCCCGCAGAATCCGCTACGTTGCTCCACAAAACCAACGATCACAACCCTCCGCCATGAACTACTACCAGACTCCCGCCTCGGTCTCGGAACTCCCGGAATCCAGCCGCGCCGCCTTCGTCCGCAGGACCTACGGCCACCTCGCCGCCGCCGTCGCCGCCTTCGTCGTTCTCGAAGCCGCCCTCATCACCTCAGGAGCCGGCAAGGCTCTCGCCAGCCTCATGCTCGGCGGCCGCTGGTCATGGCTCATCGTCCTCGGTGCCTTCATGCTCGTCTCCAGCCTCGCCTCGAACTGGGCAGCCTCCGCCACCCGCAAATCCACCCAGTACCTCGGCCTCTCCCTCTACGTCACTGCCGAAGCCATCATCTTCGCCCCGCTCATCATGATGGCCCTCCGCTTCGATCCCAATATCCTCACGAAAGCCACGCTCATCACAGCCGGCCTCTTCGCTGGACTCTCATGGATCGCCTACGCCACCAAACGCGACTTCTCGTTCCTTGGCGGCTTCCTGCGCATGGCAGGCATGGTCGCCCTCGGCACCATCCTCGCCTCCATCCTCTTCGGATTCTCCCTCGGCACCATCTTCTGCGTCCTCATGGTCGCCCTCGTCGGCGGATCCATCATCTACCAGACCTCCAACGTGCTCCATCACTACCACACAGATCAGCACGTCTCGGCCGCCCTCGCCCTCTTCGCTTCCTTCGCCACCCTCCTCTGGTACGTCATCCAGATCGTCATGGACCGCGACTGAACCCGCCCATGGGCTAACCCCCATGCCCCGCCCCATCCCATCGGCCAATCTCAGCGAAGCTGAATTCCTCCGCTGGTACTGGCTGCGCTCGGAACTCTCCTCGCTCTGCCGCCTCCTCGGCATCCCTTCCTCAGGAAACAAGGAGGAAATCACCACTCGCATCGCCGCCCACCTCGGCCAGCGACCACCACCACCTCGGACCAGCACAACCCGAACTGCAGCGCCCGACACCCTCACCCCGGACACACCAGTGACCCCGGGATGGATCCTCTCGGCGCCGCTCCGCCAGTTCTTCATTCAACACTGCGGCAAATCTTTCCGCTTCAACCAATCCCTGCGCGACTTCTTCCGCACCGGCTCGGGAACCCTCGCAGACGCCCTCGCCACCTACCGCGCAAGCCTCGCGAATCCCGCCCGCGAAATTCCAAAGGTGTTTGAATTCAACCGCTTCGCCCGCGCTTTCCGCCAAAGCCACCCGCACGCCACCCACGAGGACCTGACAAAGGCATGGCTCCATGCCCGCAGCCAACCCCGCTGAACCCAACCATCGCCCGGACTTGCCGGATTCACGGTTCTGGTACATGAAAAGTTCATGGATGCTCCCCAGCCCGTTCCCAGCCACGGTCCCCGCACGTCACCGACCGCATGGATCCTCGCCGGAACCATCCTCCTGACACTCGTCGCCTTCTTCGGCTTCGTCCCGAAATTCGCCGCCGGGAACGCCCAGGCAACCCTCCCATGGCTCGCCTCGTCATGGAATAACGAAAACAAACTCTACGAACACGGCTGGATGGTCATCCCGGTCATGGGATGGTTCCTCTGGCGCGCCGCCCAGCAGATGCGCAGCGAACCCATCGCTCCAGGCTGGGCCGGACTCGGGCGGTCTCTTCCTCTGGGTCGGCGCCTTCCGCGGCATTCAGGCCCGCGCCGCCGTCCTCAGCCTCCCCTTCCTCATCATGGGCACCGCCCACTTCGTGCTCGGCTGGAAGTCCGCCCGCCACCTCTTCTTTCCCCTCAGCTTCACTCTCTTCATGATCCCAGTGCCTGGCCTCGAACAGCGCACCAACGACCTCGCCATCCTCTCCACCAAAATCGCCCACCACGCCGGTAATCTCATCGGCCTCCCCACCATCCAGTCCGGCACCCAGCTGCTCGACTCGGACGGCGGCTCGTTCAAAGTCGATGACGGCTGCAGCGGCATCCGCTCCATCGTCGCCCTCCTCCTCATCAGCTACATCTACGCCATGGTCGCCCACCGCAAATGGCCGGAACGTCTCCTCATCTTCGCCGCCGCCCTCCCCCTCGCCATCCCTGCCAACGCCGCCCGCATCGTCTCAATCCTCGTGATCGCCAGAATCGACCGCACCTTCGCCATGAATACATGGCACAATTACTCGGGATTCTTCAGCTTCGCCGCCGCCCTCGCCCTCCTCCTCGCCCTCAGCGCCGTCATGCGCGGTGGCCTCCGCGCCCTCAAACCAAAAGTCGCCACCCGCAGAGTCGGCGAAACGGAATAATTTCCTCCCATTCCATGACCCGCCGACTCGTCATCGCTCAGTTCCTCCTCCTGGCAGGCCTGAGCCTCGTCTTCCTCCTGCCAAAAACCCCGCCCATGCGCGAGGCTGCCCTTTCCACCGACCTTCCCTCATGGGTCACCGGCGGCTGGGAAGGCGGACCACCCCTCGAACCAAGCGAAGAGGAACGCCGCATCCTCGCCTCCGATACCGAATTCCACCGCCGCAACTACTTCCGCCCCGTCCCCGTCGAAGAAAGAAAACGAGCCAGCCTCCCCTTCGAGGGCGATATCTCCGATGTCCTCAACGCAGGGATCGTGCTCTCCGGCAAGGACCTCAGCAACAGCATCCACGCCCTCGAACGCTGCCTCACCGCCCAGGGCTTCACCATCGAAAACGCTTCCACCATGACCGTACGGCTCGGCTCCGGCCAGGCCCTCCCCACCCGCCGCCTCGTCTGCTCCCGCGTGGACCCACGCACCCGCATCGCCGCCCGCTCCATCGCCTACTACTGGTTCGTCGGCCACGACGCCGTCACCGGAAATCACGTCACCCGCGGCATCCGCGACTTCACCGACCGCATGCTGCGCGGCTACGACCAGCGCTGGGCCTACATTACCATCACTGCCTACCTCGACGGCATCCGCATGGACGAAGACCCCTCCCTCCGGACACCCCAGCGCCAGCTCTCCCCGGAGGACGCCGACCGCACCGTCGCAGAATTCCTCTCGGAATTTGCCACGGAAGTCATCCGCACGGACAAGGTTTCCCACTGGTACGCAGAATAAACCTTCCTCCGTCCCGGACAGGACCCCAAGGCTCCATGGATCCATCCTCTTCCAGCAACCTGCTCCGCAGCCTGCCGTCAGTCGACCGTCTCCTCCGCGCCCTCCTCCCCATCCCCGGACTGCCAGCCCCGCTTGCCACGGAATTTGTCCGCCGCTCGGTCCAGACATGGCGCCAGCAGGCTTCCTCAGGTTCCCCACCCCCCAGCTTCGAGGATGCCGTCGCCTCGCTGCAGAACGACCTCGCCTCCCTCGCCCGCTCCCGCATCCAGCCGGTCATCAATGCCACCGGCATCCTCATCCACACCAACCTCGGCCGTTCCCCCCTCGCCGCGTCCATCGCCCAACACGTCGCCGCAGTCGCCTCTTCCTACCATAACCTGGAATTCAATCTCGACACTGGATCGCGCGGCCCCCGCGGCCGCTTTCTCGAGGAATCCCTCGCCCTCCTCGCCGGCGCAGAAGCCGCCACCGTCGTCAATAACTGCGCCGCCGCACTCGTCCTCATCCTCCGCCACTTCACTTCCCCTGACCGCCCGGAAGTCATCATCTCCCGCAGCCAGCTCGTCGAAATCGGAGGCGGCTTCCGCATCCCGGAAATCATGGAAACCAGCGGAGCCTCCCTCCGCGAAATCGGCACCACCAACCGTACCTCAGCCGACGACTACCGCCGCGCCATCTCCCCACGCACCGCCCTTATCCTCCGCGTCCACCGCTCGAACTTCTACATCGAAGGCTTCACCGGCGAACCGTCCCTCGCCGAACTCGCAGCCATCGCCCGCGAACACCACATCCCCCTCGCCGAAGACCTCGGCAGCGG
>CAZSDE010000050.1:4855-7606 GCA_964605435.1 uncultured Akkermansia sp. | reverse complement strand
GCCCAGTTCCCCGGACTCACCCACGAACCAACCGCCGCCGAATCCCTCGCCGCAGGAGCCGACCTCGTCTGCACCAGCGGAGATAAACTCTTCGGCGGCCCGCAGTCCGGTCTCATCTTCGGCCGTACCCCGCTCGTCCAGGCCCTCAAGCGCGACCCCCTCTTCCGCGCCCTCCGCTGCGACCGGCTCGCCTTCGTCGCCCTCCAGGAAACCGCCGCAGTCTGCCTCGACGCCGGCCTCGGAGCCATCCCGCACGCCATCCCCCTCATGGCCATGCTCTCCACCAGCCCGGATGCCCTCGCCGAACGCGCCGGCACCATCGCCGCTTCCCTCCACGACCTCCCCGCCGATTTCTCCGTCGTCCCCACGGAATCACAATGCGGCGGCGGCACCATGCCCAAAAGCGCCATCCCCTCCATCGCCCTCCGCGTGCAGCCGCACCAGATCAGCCCGGACACCCTCGCCCTCCGCCTCCGCCTCGGCTCACCACCAGTCACCGCACGCATCGCGGACAAGGCGCTCATCTGCGACCTCCGCACAGTCTTCCCACGCGAGGACTCCCAACTCGCCGCCGCCCTCCGCTCGGCCCTCGGCAACGCCTGAACAAGGCACCCCATCGGCTTCGCATTTGACCGACCGCCACCCCCCTGGCATGGTGCACCGTTCCCCGTGATGAAACCGACCCTTCTCCTTCTCTGCTCCGCCCTGCTCGCGTTCCTGCCCGCTTGTGCCCGCAAACCACAGGGCCGCGGCCAGAGCGCCGCCGCCGGCATGACCCGCCCCACCGCCGGCCAGCAGCTCAACCCGTCCTCCGGAAGCCTGCCCCCCGGCACCCGCATCAGCTACAACAGCGTCCCGGTCCCCGGCCCCTACATCGCCATGACCTTCGACGACGGCCCCCATGCCTCCAATACCCCGCGCCTCCTCGACATGCTCAAGGCCCGCGGCATCCGCGCCACCTTCTTCACCGTCGGTCAGAATACCGCCCGCTACCCCGCCATCATGCGCCGCATCATCGCCGATGGCCACGAACTCGCCAATCATACGTGGACCCACCCGAAACTCAGCAGCCTGAGCGACGCCTCGGTCCGCAATGAACTGAAACGCAGCCACAGCTCCCTCGTCAGCCTCGGAGCCGCCCCGCGCATGTACCGCCCACCCTACGGTGCCATCACCGCCCGCCAGAAACAGTGGATCATGAACGAATTCGGCTACCCCACCATCCTCTGGAGCGTGGACCCGGAAGACTGGCGCACCCGCAGCGCTTCCATGACCCGCAGCCGCATCCTCGCCAACACCAGACCCGGCGGCATCATCCTCGTCCACGATATCCATCCCTCCAGCATCGATGCCATGCCCGGCACCCTCGACGGCCTCCTCGCCAAAGGCTTCCGCTTCGTCACGGTGAGCGACCTCATCGCCATGGGCAACCGATCCAAAACCGGTGCCTCCGGCCCCATCGTGCAGGCACCGCCTCCCCCCCTCACGTTCTCCCCAGGCAGCTTCTGAGCCCTCCCATCACAATGACCACCCCGCTCGTCGACCTCCAATTCATCGACGCCCGCGCCCGGGTGCTCGATGTCGCCGCCTTCCTCGACCGCATCCAGCGCCACGGCCAGACCGACGACTTCCGCATCACCGCCCTCCGCCGCGCCATCACAGAACTCTCATCGGAAGAACAAGGCCGCACCCGCCGCATCCTCGAAATCCTCAGCGATCACTCGGATGAGCCCATCCCAGCCGCCACCACCCAAAGCGCCTGCGGAGCCCCTCCGCCCAAATCCTCCCACTGAGAAAGCAACGCAGCCACGGACGAAACGACCTCGTCCGCCAGCGAATCGGCTCCACGCAAAAACCCGCGCAGGCCAACCTCACAGCCACGGAGCCAGCGCCTCAAGGGCCGCTTCAGCAGGGTCAATCGCATACCGCGCCCCGGCCCGCAGCCGCACCACCTTCCCCCCACTGCGGATCAGCAACTCCAGTGGCGATTTCCCGGGGAAACGATCCACAATCGCCCGGATCGACGCCAGCTCGGCACTCCCATCCCGCTCCGCATCGAGCTGCAGCACCACCGCAGGAACCACCCCACGGCCCGGCGCCGCCTTGCCGCCCGCCGCATTCCCGGATGATGGCGTCAACTCACGCAGACTCTGCGCCACCAGCTGAAGCGACTCCGTCCGGCTGTCCTGCTCGACTTTGGCAGTCACTTCGAGCACACTCCCCTTCACAATGCCGCGGCCGAATTTCTCGAATTCCTCGCCCCATACCATCATCTCCCGGCTGCCCGTGAAATCCTCCACCCGCATCACCGCAAACTGCTTCCCGGACTTCGTGTACTTCACGGTCACATCAGCCACGAAAACTCCGAACTTCGCCTTCTTCCGCTCCCTCTCGCTCAACTCCTCCAGCTCCCCGATCCTCCGGTACCCGCCACTCTCCAGCGCCCCGCGGAACCGGTCCAGCGGATGCCCGCTGATGTAGAATCCCAGCAGTTCCTTCTCATCCCCCAGCATCTTCTCCTGACTCCATGCCTCCACCTCCCCGCCCTCCAGCGAAGGCGGCGGCGACGCCACCTCATCAAGCGCATCCCCAAAAAGCGAAAACTGCCCGCTCGCCTTGTCCTTCTGCGCCGACGCCCCAGCCGCCAGCACCCCCTCAATCCTCGCAAACAACTGCGCCCGGCCCCCCCCCCTCCCCCCCCACCCCCCCCCCCCCCCCCCCCCCTCCCCAACCCCCCCCCTCCCCCCCCCC
>CAZSDE010000050.1:0-4845 GCA_964605435.1 uncultured Akkermansia sp. | reverse complement strand
GAAGCTTCCGGTTCACCGCCCGGCTCTCCACCCGGCGCGCAAAATCATCCATGCTCCGGAAAGCCCCGCCGCTCTCCCGCTCCCGCAGCATCAGCTCGACCGCCCCCTCGCCCACCCCCTTCACGGCCGCCAGCCCATAACGGATGCCTTCACTCCCATCCGGCAGCACTTCCGGCTGAAACCCCAGTCCGCTCCGGTTCACGTCAGGCGGCAGAATCCGGATCCCCATGGCCGCACATTCCCCCACAAAAACCGCAATCTTATCCGTGTTGCTGATTTCATTGCTCAGCACCCCGCACATGAATTCCACAGGATAGTTTGCCTTCAGATAAGCAGTCTGATACGTCACCAGTCCATACGCCGCAGAGTGCGATTTGTTGAAGCCATACCCCGCGAACTTCTCCAGCAAGTCGAAGATCTCGTTGGCACGCTTCTCGGGAATCCCGTTCGTCTGCGCACAGCCCTCCACAAAGATCTTCCGCTGCTGCGCCATCTTCTCAGGATCCTTCTTGCCCATGGCCCGGCGCAGCAGGTCAGCCGCCCCCAGACTGTACCCAGCCAGCAGATTCGCCGCCTTCTGCACCTGCTCCTGATAAATCAGAATCCCATACGTCTCCCTGCTCACCTCCTCCATGAGCGGATGCAGATACTCCACCTTCGCCTTCCCCTTCTTCCGGTCAATGAAGTCCGGGATCAGATCCATCGGCCCCGGCCGATACAGCGCCAGCAGCGCAATAATGTGCTCAATCGTCTCAACCCCGAAGTTCCGGCACAGATTGGCCATGCCTCCGGATTCCAGCTGGAAGACCGCAATCGTCGCACCCCGGCTCAGCAGCACAAAAGTCTTCGCATCATCCAGCGGAATCCTCTCGATCCGGAACCCGGGCGTATGCCGGTGAATCAGCTTCACCGCATCGTTGATCACCGTCAGCGTCTTCAATCCCAGAAAGTCCATCTTCAGCATCCCCAGCTCCGTCAGCGGAGCCATCGCCAGCTGCGTCACCACATCCCCCTCATTCCCACGCGTCAGCGGCACATACTCGGTCAGATCACACGAGCCAATCACCACCCCGGCCGCATGCACCCCTGTCCCCCGCGTCAATCCCTCCAGCCGCATCGCCGATTCATACAGATTCGCCACGGCCTGGTCCGCCTCGATGGCAGCCTTCAACTCCGGATTCTTCTTCTTCGCCTCCGCCAGCGTAATGTTCAGTTCCTGCGGAATCATCTTCGCCACCCGGTCCACTTCCCCATAACTCATCCCCATCACCCGCCCCACATCCCGGATCACACTCTTCGCCCCAAGGGTGCCAAAGGTTATGATCTGACTGACACAGCGCTCGCCGTACTTCTGCCGCACATACTCAATGACCTCAGGCCGCCTCGTCTGACAGAAGTCCACGTCGATATCCGGCGGACTGACCCGCTCAGGATTCAGAAAGCGCTCGAAAATCAGCCCGAACCTCAGGGGATCGCAATCCGTAATCCCCAGCGCATACGCCACCAGTGATCCCGCCGCCGATCCCCGCCCCGGACCAACCGGAATGCCATGGTCCTTCGCCCATTTGATGAAGTCCCAGACAATCAGAAAGTAACTCAGGAACCCCATCTTCTCCATGACGTCCATCTCGTAATTGAGACGGTCCTGCAGCTCCGCCGACGACGCCAGCGCCCCATACCGCACTTCCAGACCTTCCCGGCACATGCGCCGGAAATATTCGCCGCGGGGCGACCCATCCGGACTCTCGAACTGCGGATACTTCTCGCTGCTCGAAGAATCGAGCTGGATCTTCAGATCAACCTTCTCCGCAATCTCAAGCGTGCTCCAGAGCGCCTGCGGCGTGTGCCGGAAAAGCTTGATCATCTCCTTCGGCGTCTTGAAATACACTTCCTCGCTGTACCGCATGCGCTTCTCATCCAGCACCATCTTGCCAGTCCCGATGCAGATGAGCACGTCGTGCGCCTGATGATCATCCCGGTTCAGAAAATGCACGTCATTGGCCGCCACCGGCTTGATCCCGAATTCCCGCGACCACTCCAGCAGCTGCCCCGTGCAGCGCCGCTGCATCTCCGCCACCTCGCCGCTCACATGATCGTGAATCTCCAGATAGTAATCCTCACCCCAGCGCTCCCGGAACTTCCCGACCAGATGCTTCGCATGGCCCACTTGCCCAGCACGGATGCTCTCGTTGACCTCTCCATTGAGACAGCCGGACAGCACAATGAGCCCATCCCCATGCGCAAAAAGCGAATCATGATCGGTCCTCGGCTTGTAGTACTGACCCTCCAGATGCGCCTCACTCACGATCTTCGTGAGATTGCGGAAACCAACTTCGTCCTTCGCCAGCACCGTCAGATGATAGTTGTTCTTCTTCCCGGGAACCTCCGCCCGGTGCGTCTTCTTCACTCCCTCGCCACATACATACAGCTCGCAGCCAATGATCGGCTTCACCCCGACCTTCTTCGCCGCCTGATAGAAATCAATCGCCCCATACAGATTGCCATGATCGGTCATCGCCACCGCAGGCATTCCCAGCTTGGCTGCCTTCTTGACCACATCATCAATCCGGCACGCCCCATCGAGAGTCGAAAACTCGGTGTGCAGATGAAGATGGACAAATTGTTCGGGCAGATCGGCAGGCATCTCCCTCCGCTAAATCGGCCCCGCCCCGCAGGCAACAGAGTCCCTCCACAAGGGCTCCCTCAGCGGCCCCCGAATTCCTTCCAGAAGGTCCACGCCGCGAGACCGAATCCCGTCACCGTCACCACCCCACGCACCGCCGCCGCAGGAATCCGCTGGGCGGCCTGCGCCCCTGCCCAGTACCCCGCAAACGCACCCAGTGTCATCACCAGCGCCCGCGGCCAATCCACCAGCCCAGCCAGCACAAAGGAGACCGCCGCCACCACATTGATCACGGCTCCCAGCACGGTCTTGAGCGCATTCATCTCATGAATCCCAGGCAGCCCCAGAAAACCAAAGGTCGCCAGCATCAGAATCCCGATACCAGCCCCGAAATATCCTCCGTAGACGGCCACCGCAAACTGAAACAGAACCGCGCCAGCCAACGTCCGGCCAGTTCCACCCATTCCGCCCTCACCTCCACCAGGCTGCGCCCCCGCCAGCCTCCGGATCGCCCCCTGCACCGTGAAAAGCAGGGTCGCAAACAGAATCAGAAACGGCACCAGCCTCCGGAAGATATCCGGATCCCCCGCAATCACCAGACCACTGCCCACCAGCCCACCCAGCAGACTCACCGGCAGAAACTTCCGCAGCCACGGCCGCACGGTCTCAAGATGCCTGCGGTACCCCAGCATGCTCCCAGCCGTGCCCACCAGCAATCCCACCGTACTCGTCGCATTCGCCGTCACCGGAGGCACCCCGAACGCCAGCAGCACCGGAAACGTCACCAGCGTCCCTCCTCCCGCCACGGCATTGATTACGCCAGCCGCCGCAGCCGCCAGAAACAATCCGGCCACTTCCACCGGATTCATGGCACCCCATTCCTCACCTGTCCCGCTCCCCGCACCAGATACTTGTAAATCGTCAGTTCAGGCAACCCCATCGGCCCGCGCGCATGCAGCTTGTCCGTACTGATCCCAATCTCGCATCCGAACCCGAATTCACCCCCGTCATTGAAACGCGTACTCGCATTCCAGAAGACCGCCGCACTGTCCACCCCAGCCAGAAAGCGCCCCGCCGCAGCCGCATCCTCAGTCACAATGCAGTCGCTGTGCCTCGATCCATACCGCGCAATGTGCTCCATCGCTTCGTTCAGATCCGCCACCACCTTCACCGACAGAATCAAAGCCAGATACTCGGTCGCCCAATCCTCCTCAGTCGCCGCCACCACCTCCGCACAGATCCCCCGGACCCGCTCATCCCCACGCACCTCCACCCCCGCCGCCCGCAGCACCGGAATCAGCACCGCCAGAAACCGCTCCGCCACCGCCTCATGCACCAGCAGCGTCTCCGCCGCATTGCACACCCCTGGCTTCTGACACTTCGCATTGCACACAATCCGCTCCGCCATCCCCAGATCCGCCGCCGCATCCACATACACATGGCAGATCCCATCGTAATGCTTGATCACCGGCATCCGCGCCAGACTCACCACCGTCTCAATAAGCCCCTTGCCCCCACGCGGAATGATCAGATCAAGCGACTCATCCATCTCGGCAAGATACCGCACACTCTCGCGGTCAGTCGCCCCGATCAGCTGAATGCTGTGCGCCGGCAGCCCCGCGGACGCTCCAGCAGCCTGCAGCACGTCCGCAATCACCCGGTTGCTCGCAATGGCCTCGCTCCCCCCACGCAGAATCGTCGCATTCCCACTCTTGAAACACAGGGCCGCCGCGTCGCTCGTCACATTCGGCCGACTTTCGTAAATGATCCCGATCACCCCGATCGGTACCCGTACCTTCGTGATCCGGAGCCCGTTGGGCCGATCCCACTCCGCCAGAATCTCACCCACCGGATCGGAAAGCTCAGCCACCTCGCGGACCCCCTGCGCCATCGCCCGGATCCGCCCGCCATCCAGCGCCAGCCGGTCCAGCATGGCCTCACTCAGCCCCCGCTCGCGCCCCCTCTCCAGATCCTCGCGGTTCGCTTCCTCAATCCGGCCAGCACCCGCCTCCAGCCCATCTGCCATCGCCCGCAGAATCGCATTCTTCCGCTCAGCCGGAAGGACCGCCAGTTCACGGCTCGCCCGCCGGGCCTGCCGCCCCATCAGTTGAATCTCTTCACGCAATCCCATGACTTTAGTTCTCACCCCCGATCAAGCGGAACGGCCGGACCCGCAAGAGCGAGTCCGGTTTGGTCAACCGCACATCGGCATCCATGAAAAC